>NZ_JAAHFZ010000077.1:0-27861 GCF_010672795.1 Moorena sp. SIO1G6 | reverse complement strand
ACCGCTGACCGCTGACCGCTGACCGCTGACCGCTGACCGCTGACCGCTGACCGCTGACCGCTGACCGCTGACCGCTGACCGCTGACCGCTGACCGCTGACCGCTGACCGCTGACCGCTGACCGCTGACCGCTGATAGCTGAATGCTTACCTACGATCTAGGTTTTGTTAAGAAAAATTACAAAATCCCTACCCCAAGAGTAAACAATAAAACTCACCCTGATAAGTAATTGGAGGGAAAAGTTTGAGACCTTGATTCCTTCCAGTACTCTTTCAAAGAGGTAATTATGAAATTCAAACTAAGTACAGCAACTCTTTGTATCAGTGGTGCAGTTTTTGCTATGAGTCTGGTCAATCCCACCTTGGCAAAAATCCCAGACTTTCTTGGCAATGGGGCTAATCGCAACTCTACCACAGTCCCTGAACTAGAACAGAAAAGTACCTTTGACCAAACATCCTCACCGGACTTGGTAGCTCAAGCGGTTGCAGTTAATCTGACTGGTACCTGGCGAGCCAATGATGGTGGCACCTATTATATTCGGCAAGTAGGTAATGAACTGTGGTGGTATGGTCAAAGTTCTAATAATGGCCGAAGTTTCAGCAATGTCTTTCATGGCTACATTGGTCGGAGTGAAGTTGCTGGTAACTGGGCAGATGTACCCAGGGGTCGGACTCGCGGCTCTGGCGAGATGGTAGTCAGAATAGATTCAAACCGCAGACTAACAGCAGTTCGGAGAACAGGTGGCTTCAGTGGTAGTGTTTGGACTCGCTAGGTCAGCTATCAGCTATCAGCTATCAGCTGAATACTTACTGGCTAGTTATAGGAAATAGAAAAAAATATGCTACAGATGATATTAATTGTTGGGACAGACAATTAATATCAAGTAACCTAAAATTTTGGGAAACGTAGCACCGATTTAACTATTTCATACTAGCCTGATTAAAAGCTAATTTATTTGAGGCATGAAACCCCTATATCCTCAGGGTTTCATGCCTTTTCGGATTATCATAGTAATGAGCTACACAGAATTTTTCCCGACTCCCTCGGTGCGCTTTCCGTTGGCGAATTAAATTCGCCACGGGTCGCACCGCTCCCGACTCCCGATTCCCGATTCCCGATTCCCGATTCCCGACTCCCTCGGTGCGCTTTCCGTTGGCGAATTAAATTCGCCACGGGTCGCACCGCTCCCGACTCCCGATTCCCGATTCCCGATTCCCGATTCCCGATTCCCGATTCCCGTTCCCCTCCTGGGAGGGGTTAGGGGTGGGTTCCGATTCCCGATTCCCGACTCCCTCGGTGCGCTTTCCGTTGGCGAATTAAATTCGCCACGGGTCGCACCGCTCCCGACTCCCGACTTCCTGCTCTCATTAACCCAGAACCAAAGTACCTCACACAATTGAGAACTGCTATATACTGGAAATAGTGCCACAAGAGTTAAATCCAGTCATAAACGTTTCCCAAAATCGTTGTTGTCATCAGAGTAGGAACTACGAGAAAAATGAGCAAAAATGTAGTTAAAAATACTGATTTAATCGAAAACAACTTAATTAATCTGCCCGAGCCCCCGCCCTCCTCTCCCCCTTCTTGCTACACTCCTCCCCCTGCCCAGACTCTCCCCACACTTTTCCCCCTATTCCCAATTCCCTCTTCCACACTTCTGAAATAGTTACTGATTTAATTACTTGTTAATTCCAATGCCAAAAAATCCCTTCATTGTCGGTAAGCCAGTTCCCCCAGAGCGTTTTGTGGGACGAACCGCTCTGATTGAAACCGCTTTCGACCAAATCTGCCATCGCAGTAACCTATCAGTGTGGGGAGGTCCGGGCATTGGAAAGTCTTCCTTTCTGGAATTACTGACTTGGCCGGAAATCTGGCGAGTACACCAGACCGACCCATCGCAAGCAGTGATTGTGTTGGTGAATTGCCTCAGTATCCATCCCTTCAGTGGGTCTGGCTTTTGGGGAAAGGCCTTGAGCTTGATTAAAACTAAACTGGACAGCAATCCTGGGCTGCAAGCAGATATTGATGGATTCGTGCAAGACGGAAAAAGCACTGCTGAGGATTTCCGAAAAGTCTTGGGTAAGCTGGGAGCACACCACAAATTCCTAGTATTGCTAGCTGATGATTATGATGCTGTTTTTCGGACTCATGAAACCTACACTGAAGCTGACATGGAAGCCTTTCTAAGTGAGTGTCGCAGCGTAGCCTATTTTGCTGAGGAAAGGCAATACCTCTCCATGATTGTTACCTCCTCTCGCCGTCTTAATGAACTTGGACCGAGTCTCACCCCAGATAAATCCCCCTGGTACAATCACTATTTGTTTCGACAACTTAAGCCATTTAGCAAGAATGAAGTAGATACTCTGCTATTTGGTATGCCGATGACACCAGCCTTGCGGGATGGTATTAAAGAGATTGCTGATGGACACCCGGTCTTGCTACAGAATGCCGGTTATCTGCTGTACCAAGAGTTACGAGCTGGAGGAGACCTCGACCCTGTTACCTTTGCCCAAGAGTTTCAAAATACGACCCTACATATATTTCAACAGATGTGGGAACTATCTAATCCCATCGAGCAAACCTTGTTAATGCTAATTGCACTGTCTGAACTAAAGGGTCGATTGCGTAATCAGCGCTACGATATCAGTAATATTGATAACATTTTCAGTCAGCAGGAGCTAGAATTAAATGCTCTAGTGGGGCAAGGAGTGATTAAACGTCAATACACGGAAGATAAGATAAATTATTCCTTTGCATCTTCCATTATGGAGTGGTGGGTGGTCAAAAAAATCCAGAATAGCAATGAAACTGAACTAGAACAACGAAAGAAAGTGTTTCTGAATGTGATGAGTTCAAAGCAAGCAGAAAAAGTCACCAAAGCCATTCGTTGGTTATGGAATAATAAAGACCAGGTGCCATCTATCCTAGAATGGATTGGAAAAGTTACAGCTGCTCTTCCAAAAGGCGCAATTAGCGGATAAACTAAGGTTGCTCTCCTGAGCTTGTGGTGATACTATATAGCAGTTCTTATTTGGGTGAGTGTAAGTAGTCAGCCGTCAGCTGTCAGCTGTCAGCTGTCAGCTTAAAATAAACCTCGTTTGCGTAGTAAATTTTGAGTAGGGTGCGTTAGGGGGGCTCGCCCTAATTTGCCTCCTCGTAGCTAGCGTTGGAACAGCCCCCCCGTAACGCACCACCGGTTAAAATAGCTTCTAGGAGATGCACCCATTTAAAGTCTGGGGAAAAGCCCATCTAAGTATATGCGCTACGCGCACGCTACGCGAACAGTAGTCAGCCGTCAGCTTATTTTATTCAAAAGCTGTTCGCACCTCAAGTAGGGTGGCCACAGGTCTTGGCTGATAGCTGATAGCTGATAGCTGATAGCTGATAACTGAATGCTGATAGCTGAATGCTGATAGCTGAATCCTTACAACGTAACTGGGAAGAAAGCCAACATGACTAGTGCAACTGTTCGGAAAAATCCTTATATTAGAAGAAATCCTTACATTGTTGGTCGTCCCATTTCTGAACCAGAATTATTTTTCGGTAGACGCAACAAGTTTGAATTCATTGAGGACAACCTCCAGCAGGGCGTACAGGTAATTTTGTTCCATGGTCAACGACGTATTGGTAAATCCACTGTACTTAAACAAATTCCCAATTTTGTTGGGCAAGATGAATTTGTGTTTGTTCAGTTTGATCTACAGGACAAAAGTCAGTTATCCCTTAGCCGTGTTCTATACAGTTTAGGACAAGCTATTATTAAACAAATTCAGCTAGAATCTGACCCTATTAATCTACCAAGCATTACGGAATTAGAAACCAATCCGAATCTTTTTGCAGATAGCTTTTTACCAAAAGTCTATAAAGAATTAGGGTATAAAAAGCTGGTGTTGTTGCTAGATGAATTTGATGTGTTGAGTAGTAACTATTATACCTCAGAGCTTGCTTCATCAAAGGAGTCTTCATCTGAAACGTTTTTCCATTATTTAAAATTTCTAATCGAACAAGATCAGCGATTATTTATTATTCCGTTTATAGGACGGCAACTGGATGATATGCCCAAGTTGCTGGGATTATTTAAAGGTGCTCCTAGCCAAAAAGTTGGCTTGCTCAGTGAACGAAGTGCCACAGAGTTAATTACTGAACCAGCTAAGGGGTCTTTGACCTACGAGTCGGAGGCAATCGATGCTATCTTAGCATTAACATCAGGTCATCCCTATTTCACTCAGGTCCTATGTCATGCACTGTTTGCTCAAGCTAGAACTGAACAAAAGTGGCAGGTAACTCGTGATGATGTGACTAGAATTGTTGATGATGCCATTGAAATTGGTGAAGGAGGATTAACCTGGTTTCGGGATGGATTACCGATTCTGGAACGAGTGATATTTTCCGCAGTAGCAGAGGCTCAAAAAAAAGCTGAAAGAAATCCTAATCAGGTTGTGCAAGACCCGTTGAGTTTACTGGAAGAATATGGCGTTACCATCACCGAGTCTTTGACTCAAGCTAGGGAAAAACTGCTTAAATTAGGTTTCTTAGGGGTCGTAGAAATAACTGATCAAGTTTCATCCTACAACGGAAAATATTACAAAGTAGAAATAGAATTAGTCCGCCGCTGGTTAGTCCAACGTTACCCATTGCGGCGAGAGATATTGGAATTGGAAGACCTCGATCCAGAGGCTAAGGCTAGTTATCAACAAGCAATTGAACGAAATGCTCAGGGGGTGAAACCCTATGAACAGGTTTTGAAAGCCAATCCCAATCACTTTAGTGCTTTATTCGAGATCGCAAGGATATATTTGGAAGGTGACGTATTTGATAAAGCAGTGCAATGCTATCAGCGAGCATACCTAGTTGATCGAGTCCGGAATCAGGATGGATTAGTGCGATCGCATTTAGGTTATGCACAACACCTGATGGAAGTAGGGGAAGTTATCCTCACAACGCAGCAATTGAAGCAAGTGCTAACCATAGAGCCAGATAATCAAGAGGTTTATAAGCTCTATAACAAATTAAACAATCCTTTCGTTGTAGGCGCACCAGTTCACCCAGAAAATTTTGTGGGACGAAAATCTCTCATTGAGACTGCCTTTGATCAAATATATAACCGCAGTAACTTAGCGATTTGGGGTGGCCCAGGGATGGGAAAGACCTCTTTCCTGGAACTCCTGGCTTCCCCGGACGTTTGGCAAGAGTATGGAGAAGAGCCATCACAGGCGGTGATGGTGCTATTCAGTTGCGAAAGTATCCAACCGTTTACAGCTTCCGGGTTTTGGCAAGAAGTCCTAATTGAGCTGATGGATAAATTAGATAGTGAGCCAGACCTTAAGAGTGACATTGAAACATTGCTCGACCAGGGAAAAGCAACTGCCAGGGGGATGCGCCAAGTATTGGGGCAGCTTGGGAAACGAAACAAGTTCTTGGTGTTGCTAGTGGATGACTATGATGCGGCTTTGCGAGAAAACCCGCACTATACTCAAGCTGACATAGAAGTCTTTCTAAGTGAGTGTCGCAGTATTGCCTATCAATCTCGGGAGAGGGAATATCTATCAATGATTGTCACCTCACTCAAACGTTTCAATGAACTTGGACCGAGTCTAACCCCAGATCAATCCCCGTGGTACAATCACTATCTGTTTGTGGTACTTAGGCCATTAACGGAGACTGAAGTGGATACTCTGCTACAAGGTATTCCAATCACACCAGCATTACGGGATGTTATTCAAAACATGGCTGGTGGACGTCCAGCGCTGCTACAAATTGCTGGTTCTTTGCTATTTAGAGAATTAAGAACTGGGAAGTTACCCGATACTGAAACCTTTGCCAAGGAGTTTGAAAGTCAAACTAGACATATTTTTCAAGATATTTGGCAACGGTGCAGGGATGTCGAGCAAGGTCTGTTGATACTGATGGCTTGGTCGAAGTTGAAAGGTAGTCTGGAGCAAAAGATTACTGTTGACTTAAGTGATATTGACTTAGTTTTTAGCCAACAAGAATTAGATTTATCTTCTCTCGAACAACAAGGTTTGATTATGAGGAATCAAGACTTAGAGAAACCAGTCTACTTATTTAGGTCATCAATTATGGAGGGGTTGGTAATTCATACAATTCAGACTAGCGATAAAGCATCATTAGAAAAATGGGAGACTATTTTGCTTAAGCTAATCAACCCTTGAGGAGTTACTATAGCGAAGGGAGTAGGGAGTAGGGAGTGTGGGGAGATGGGGAGATGGGGGTATCGGGAGTCAGATCAGTTTTCCCGATTCCCGATTCCCGATTCCCAATTCTAAATTCTAAATTCTAAATTCTAAATTCTAAATTCTAAATTCTAACTTCTGACTTGCGCGTAGCGCTATATAACCTTACCAATCACATGGTTTATAGTCTTTCAGGAACACCCCATAGAGGCGCTCTCCTGCTAACCCGCGCACAATGGGATCATAAACCCGTGCAGCGCCATCAATCACATCAAGTGGTGGACGAAATCCTTGCTGACGGAGGTATTCACGCACAGGATGAGGCTTCTCGTCCGTAATCCAACCCGTATCAACACTGGTCATATAAATGCGATCGCAATGCTAACTGCTATTACCGAGTCTTGCATCGAAAACTGGGATTTGGTAGATGAGTATGGTATCGACAATGATGATATTGCTTGTGAATTAAATACTGTTTGGTGCGAAACAATTCTCAGTACAGATATAGCTAAATCAGAAAAAGTAGACTTAGAAGTAAATTTTGACTTTTGGCAAAACGAGTGGGGTAGCTATTTTGACATGGCGAGGGCTGCTTTACAGCAAGGTTGGGACTATCCACCATTACAACAGATACTTCAAGGAAATATTACTTCGACCAGTTTATGGGAAGGATTTCCCCCAGATTACGCTGAGGATTTAGCTTTAATTAGACTACAAATTTTAGAACGACAACAACGCTACGAATAATATCTCTATTTAGCTCAAGCAACAGGGCTTTTAATCAAGTATTTGATCATGTTAGTTCGTTTAGAGGTTGTCTGAAAAGTCTCATTTGCTACATCCAAGCCCCCGTTGGTCCCCCAATTTTGGGGGACTTCTACCAGCAAATTGATTCTTGTTCCCCCCAGAATTGGGGGGCTAGGGGGGCAGAATTCAGTATCAAAAAACTTTTCAGATATCCTCTTAGAACGGGTTGACCTCGCCATGAAAGCTGCACGGTCACAAATGACCATAATGGAACAAGCTTTAGCCCTTGCTACTGCCTTAATTAACGAACAAAATGCTCAAATATAGGCTTTATAAATTGCTGATATTGGATTAAAATTGCCGGAAAATTGTCAATACAGGTTAAGTTATTTTACAAGTTAAATAGCCTTCAAATTAGGCGATGATTGTTTAGCAATCCCAGCAAAAGTAACAGCGTTTAAAGCACAACAAAATTTTTCAGATTATCGCAAAATATAAAAATTAGCAGGAGATAATTGGTCAACGATCAAGGAATAATTACTAGAAGCTTTAGCAACTTATGAGAGCTGGGGTGAATAAAAAGTTAAAGTTGATATTTATAGCAGTCGCCAGGGCAGTTAGGACATGACAAAAGTCTCAAAGCTAAGTATAGCAATAGTTTTACTTCTGACTTCTGACTTCTGACTTCTGCTATACCTCTATGAAAGATTAGTTGATAAAGCGATCGCTACTCTAGATAATAGTTATTATGATTCCGATGGACTGACTCACAGGGTTATGGATGCAGCCATAGAAATCAATCCTGATTGGGTAATTCGTAATGCTTGTCGTCGCGCCGAGTCAATTATGGATGCAGGAAAAGCAAAATACTATTATGAAGCAGTAGAATGGCTTAAAAAAGCCCGTGATGCTTATCTTGCCTCGGGGAGAGAACAAGAATGGTCAGATTACCGTACTAAATTAATAACTGTTCATGGCCGAAAACGCAAACTAATGGGGTTAATTAAATCCTATTTATTATTAGGTTAATTAACAATTGCCTTTTGAATTTAGCAACGCCCCAAATAGCTTTTCCGCTACTGGGCTACTTGGCTAACCTGACTTGCAACTCCAGGCAATTCCGACCATTGACCTGTAAGCGATACTCCACCCGATCCATTAGTCGATGGATAATTAGCCAGCCATAGCCATTTTCCTGTAAATCATCTGGATTTGGTTCTGTATAAGTGGATGGATCAAATCCTTGACCATAGTCCCAAATCTCCAGAGCAATATCCCGTTCTTTGAGTTCTAGGCAAATCAAGACCGGTAAATTCGGCTGATCGCGATGAGCATGACGAACTACGTTAGAGTAAGCTTCCACTAACACCAATCGCAAACGATTGGATAGACTAGGCCAATCAACACGATTTCCGAGTTCAACCTGCAAAATCCCTAGAAACCAGTTTTCGACAATGCTCAAAAACTTCAGGTCACTCGGTATCTGTAGTTCTGTTTTCATCCACTACAATACCTCCAGAGATACTAGGGTTTGGTCGTCTTCCTGAATCGGGTTGGTACGCTCTCGAATCCGAGCTAATAAATGACTCAGGTCAAAGGGAGCAGGTTCCTGAAGCAGAAGCTGCCAAAGACCCGATGACTCAAGCCTAGAGCTGGTGCTGGTTGACCCATGGGATGAAGAACCTGTCACTGGATTCACTGGATTCAGGGTTGCTTCCGTAATTCCATCACTTGTTAGTAGCAGGATGGTACCTGAATTTAATCTTAAATGTCCTGACTCCGCCTGCCAATTTGGCAAAATGCCCAAGGGAATACCCCGAACCTGGAGGTAAGTCGGCTCTGGAGTTTTTGACTCTGAGTGTTGTTGGACTACTTGGTGATGAGACCAAACCATAGGATAGCTATGACCAGCATTAGCATAAACCAACTGTTGCTTGTCAGGGGTATAACGAGCCAAGACCAGGGTAATAAAACAGTTGGTATGATAGAGGTCATCTGACATGGTGTGGTTAAGATTTTGGATCACTGTTTTTGGGTCTGGGGATGTTTCTTGAGCAAGTTCCCGTCGTAACATCGACATGGCACTGGTCATAAATAAGGCAGCAGGTACCCCTTTACCGGACACATCTCCAACTGCTAGCCATATATCTCCTTGGGGATGAACATACACTTCAAAAAAATCCCCACCAACCTGTCGCGCTGGGGTGCAGTGAGCTTGCACTCGCACCTGTTCCATCTCTGGCCAACTCTGACGCAGCAAATTATTCTGAATCTGGCGAGCTACATCTAGTTCATCCCGCATCTGCTGAGCCTGTAACTGGGTGCGTTGGAGTAGTTTTGCCTGAGAAATCGCTAACGCTGCTTGTTTAGCAACGGCTTCTATCAGCTGGATATCTTCTTTATTCCAAGACCCCTCACTCCCTTGCTGGTAGAGACACAACACCCCTAAGATCTGTTGTTGGTCCGGTAAGGGAACGATCAACTGCACCGAATTCTGATCATCCCTTGTTTCTTGCCACGACTTAGTCTCGGGTTTATCTAATACCTGTTGTATCATCAAATCAGTATCAGGGATATGAGGTGTCTTGCCATCCCCAGAAACCTTGTAGGTGAAACATTCTGGTGTGAGTTGGTTGAACTCTACCGGTCGCAGGATACAAGCCGTAGCATCAAAGGCTTGACCCATGGTGGTCACTACCTTTTGCAGTAGATTACTATAATCTAGGGATTCTCGAATTGCCGTTGTCACCATATTGAACAATTCTTCCCGTCGTAAGGCCCGAGAAAGTTCCCTGGTTCTTTTTTTTAGCACTTGGTAAGTTTCCGCAGCTTGTCGCACCACTGCTTTTAGTTCCTCACCCTGCCAAGGCTTTGTGATGTACTTATAGACCTGACCTGAGTTAATTGCTGCCACCAAATCTTCTATATCTGTGTAGGCAGTCAACAGGATGCGAATCGTATCTGGAAAAGGCTCTACTGTCCTGCTCAAGAATTCTGTGCCATTCATCCCTCCTAGGCGCTGATCTGAGATAATAATCGCCATCTCTCCTTCGGTGTCCAAAATATCTAAGGCGGTTATGGCATCATTAGCTCTGAATACTTGAAATTTTCGGCGGAAGGTTCTGTAAAGTAGATCTAAGTTGTCAGACTCATCGTCTACTACCATCAATTTCAGTTTGCCTTGATTTCCCTGACTCATCAGTAATTGTGGTTTGGTAAGGGGAAAACCGAAAACCCCTGTGATTTTAGGCATGGGCAGGAGGCTTTCCCCTTTGAGTTTAGCTTGGAGTTTCTGTATGTCCCTAGAGTCCACTGTTGGCGAAGTCGCCATTAAGCAAAACCTCGAACAGTTTCTCCTAGTGCTGTCGGTGTCTTTGAGTGTGGCAACCCTATCTCGAATTTTTTCCTGGTTCCGTAAAATTCCTTACACCCTATTACTGGTAATTGTCGGGTTAGCCTTGGCCTTTGTGGATGTCCGACTGGTTAACTTATCACCAGAACTGATTCTGGAAATTTTCCTACCCCCCCTACTCTTTGAAGCCGCTTGGAATATCCGCTGGCGCGACTTACGACGGGATTTGGTCCCCGTGAGTCTATTTGCGATCGTTGGGGTGATTATTTCCGTAGTTGGCATTGCCTTTGCCATCAATCAGCTGACAGGACTACCCCTGACCATTGCTTTATTGGTTGGAGCCAGTCTTTCTGCCACTGACCCAGTTTCGGTTATTGCCCTATTTCGGGAATTGGGTGCGGACAAACGCCTCAAAACCCTGATGGAGGGGGAAAGCCTATTTAATGATGGGGTAGCAGTGGTTGCTTTTAGTTTATTAGTCGGACTACCCCTAGGACTAGAAGAATTTTCCATTGCCACTAGTGTTGCCCGTTTCTTAGGGTTTGTGGGGATTGGGATTGGCATCGGTTGCATCATTGGTTTTGGCATTTCCTACGCCACCCAACGCTTTGATTTACCCCTGGTGGAGCAATCCCTGACCTTGGTTTCTGCTTATGGCACTTATTTAATTGTGGAGGAACTAGGGGGATCCGGGGTGATTGGGGTAGTCACCGTTGGGGTGATCTTGGGCAATTTTGGCTCCCGCATTGGTATGAACCCCCGTACCCGGTTGATTGTCTCTGAGTTTTGGGACTTTTTAGCCTTTTTCGTCAACTCGATTGTCTTTCTACTGATTGGTGACCAAATTAAGATAGCTAGTTTAGGGCAAAATATTAACTTAATTGGGGTTACTATCTTGGCTGTACTACTGACCAGAGCGATCGCAATTTATGGTTTGGGCGCATTCAGCAATATCTTGGTCAATTCTCAAATTGGTTGGCGGGAACAAACCGTCCTATGGTGGGGTGGCTTGCGAGGTTCGGTTTCCATTGCTCTGGCCTTAAGTGTGCCAGTTGTGTTAGAAGGACGGCAAGATATTATCGAAACTGTGTTTGGCGTGGTACTGTTTACCCTGCTAGTCCAGGGGTTAACCACTCGATGGTTTCTCGAAAAGTTAAATTTAATTGGTGACCAACCCCTACGTCAGCAATATTCTGAAGTCCTTGCCCGTCGCATCGCCCTGAATCGGGTCAGAAATTATCTTGAAGAGGGCTTAAACACCACAGAAATCGATTCCGACCTGTGGCGCTATCAAACCAAACTTATCGATACCCAACTGACAACGATTAACGATGAAATTGAGGAGTTACGGAGTAAGCACCCTGAACTCCAAACCCTTGACCTTGAGCAACTTCAAGAAACAATGTTAGATATTGAAGCTGATACCTACGCCGAATTTATTCGTTCTGGACGGCTCAATGAAAACCTTTCGCCGATTATGCAGCAGGTACTTATTGAGGCAGATCAAAAAACTATTGATATTGAGAGTGTTACTTGACACTCCCCACCCTGGAAGGACGGGGATTCTTGTTTCAACGAGGTGACTTGTTATCCCTTGCCGGAGCCAGGAAAAATAGAGGTCTCCTCTCCCCAAGCGTAGTTGGTCTTTGACCTAGGTTTCGGTGTGCCGGAGACGAAACCTTAGAAGAGTGGAGCCTTAATAAAAAAGTTTTAACCAAAGGTGCGCTTTCCGTCGGCGAATTAAATTCGCCACGGGTCGCACCTCTTTTATGCATAGCCGACTAACCATAAAGGCGACCCTCTGAATACGGTAACTTCTAACCCCACCGTACCTTTTTTTTATATAGATAGATACTTTTTTTGATCTAATTTTTTCCTAGACGTTCAAGTCGTTAGACCCAATTACGCAATATGTACGCTCTACATATTTTTTACGTTGCCTACTTATGATTAGATAGTATCTATCTACTTTTCAAGTTTATTGTTTATGCTTTCATTATAGCACATCTCTTACAAACTTTCATTGAAAGCCGTCGAACGAAGGACGGGGCTTTAAACCCAAAATTTTCGGTAATTATGGAATGATTAAGGGTAATTTAGAAGAGCGTGGCCAGAGGGGGTAGTGTGGGCAGAGAGGGGAGAGCAGAATCTCCACCTAAGCGATCGCTCTAGGCGGGGGAGCATTCAATGCTGAAATCGGTGTTTAATCTGAACATTTACTAATGTGATGAATCTTGCAATTCTCTACTGGGTGCTAATTGGGCTAATGCTTGTGGGAGTCTTGGGAGCAACTCTTCCAGGTCTACCTGGGACAAGTTTGATTTTAATGGCGATGGCGGTATGGTGCATGGTCACGAATTTTGCTGGAATTGGCTGGCCGGTGATGATCTTGTTTGTGATTTTAGTCTTAAGCGCAGCCATCGAACCCCTCGCCACTTATTGGGGCGCGAAACAAGTGGGAGCATCTAAGTGGGGTCAAATTGGTGCCGTTGTGGGATTAGTACTGGGATTTTTGGGTTTCCTACCAGCTTTGCCCTTCGGCGGACCACTGCTGGGTATTATAATCGGTCCAGTTTTGGGAGCGTTTATCGGGGAGTTTCTCTATCGCAGTGAGTGGACTCTAGCGTCACGAACTCAGCTAGCCTTAAAAGCAAGTGTGGGCATTATGGTAGGGTCGCTGATTGGCAATTTAATTGAAGGCTTGCTGGCCCTGAGTACAGTGATTGTTTTTGTTTTTACCACCTGGCCTGTGGTAATGGGAATTTAGGAACTTCTAAGTAAAGATGATCGAGCATATTATTTTGTTCAAGTGGAAAGACGACGCTTCAGCGGATGCGATCGCATTAGCTATCAATGGACTACTGGCCATGAAAGACCAAATTCCTGAGATTGTAGAACTTTCCTGTGGAGAGAACTTTTCCCCCCTCAGGTCCCAGGGATTTCAGCATGCTTTGAGAGTGCAACTGGTCAATCGCGACGCTCTGAGTACCTATACTGATCACCCAGCCCACCAGGAAGTAGTCCAGAAGTATATCAAACCTATCCAAGGGGACATAATCGCAGTGGATTACGAAGTTGACTAGCCTCAAGGATAAAGGACAGGAACTGAGGGGGTAACAAGGCTGCTTGTCATTAAGCATTCAGCCGTCAGCTATCAGCCGTCAGCCGTTGGCCAGGCTACACCGAACAGCTTATTTTATTCAAAAGCACCGATTGCGCTACGGGCAAGCTGCGCGAACAGTAGCACCATTTGTAGCACATAAACACCTCAAGTAGTGTGTCCGTAGCGCATAGGCTGATACGCGACACGCTGATAGCTTACGCTTTTCACCCCATCACTCATTAGTCTTTGGGTGGTATCTCTCCTGCCTGCTGAGCTTTTTTAATCGCTCGTTTGAGAATTAGTACTGCCATTTGGGACAAGGAGCGCTCCTCGGCATCTGCCAATCGTTGAAGCGCTTCTTTGTCTTTTTCTTCCATATAGAGAGTTACGGTTACTTTAGCCATAGGATTAACAATAATTTTTACTCTAGGTTTTTACCCAAACAAACATAAATTAACACAAATAAAAATAAACTATGTGTTATTCCATAAATTGTAATGGAAAGCTTTCTGTAGACCCAATAGACAGGTAGCTTTCCCCGTAAAAAAGAGCTAAAGTTAATCCAAATCTACAGTCACTCCCAATTGGAAGTTGATCACAATAGGTCTAATCCGGAGTAATTAATACAAAGTTTAAAAAATATTGCTACACATCACCGGATCACCGGATCACATCATGGGGTGATCCGGTGATCGGGGGTGATGGATGATCAGACCGGAAGCTTTGACAAGTGTTATACTTAGTGTTATAGTTAAAAAGATTGCTGGTGTAGCTCAGTTGGTAGAGCAGCTGATTTGTAATCAGCTGGCCGCGGGTTCGAATCCTGTCACCAGCTTTTGACACTCCCCGCCCTGGAAGGACGGGGATTCTCACTTCAGCGAGCTGTCTTGCTCACCCAAACCGGAGTCAGGGAGAGTAGAGGACAATTCTCCATGAGCGTTCGGATCAATGATCCAGGTTCCGGTGTGCCCCACCGTACCCAAGGCTTTCTCTAAAATGTTGATTGCGGCGTTGTGGTCGCGGTCTAGTTGACAACCACATTTGCAGGTGTGAGTCCTGGTCGATAGAGACTTCTTCACTACCTCGCCGCACTGAGAACAGTTTTGACTAGTGTAGGCGGGGTTTACTGCAACAGTAACCCTGCCAAATTTAGTTCCAAAATGTTCCAGCCATTTTCGGAATTGATACCAACCTGCATCATTAATAGACTTGGCTAGACAGTGATTTTTAACCAAATTCCTGACTCTTAGATCTTCGTAGGCGACCAGATCGTTAGACCGGATTACGCAGCGCGCCGGAGACGAAACCTTAGAAGAGTGCAGCCTTACAACAAAACCTGCCACCTTTGATGCATAGCCTATCAACTATAAAGGCTGCACTCTTCTTGCGGTAACTTCTAACCAGTCTCTTGGCGTGCTCTTCACGTTGCCTGCTTATTCTAAGGTGATGTCTGCCTAGTCTATTAATAGCCTTCTTTCGGTTAGCTGAGCCTTTCTTTTTTCGAGAAACCCGACGTTGATAAAACTTAAGGCGTTGTTCTCCTTTTCTATAAAATCTGGGGTTAGATTCAGCATTGCCGTCGGAATCAGTATAGAAGTCCTTCAATCCTACATCTAAGCCGACAGTATTACCAGTAGGCTTCAAAGCCTCATTGTTATCGACAGCGATACAGAATTGGACATAATAACCATCAGCTCTTTTTACTATCCGAACCCGTTTGATCTGTTTCTTATCGAAACGCCACAAGTCCCATGTGCCTTTGAGCTTAAGCTTCCCAATTCCTTTTTTGTCGGTGAACGTAATTGACTTCTTGTCAGGGGACAACTTCCAGCCTGACTGCTTATACTCAACTGAGCGGCAATGTTTTTGGAATCTTGGAAATCCTTTTTTCCCAGGTACACTTTTCTTACAGTTGTCGTAAAAACGGGCGATTGATGACCATGTTCTTTCAGCCGCAGCCTGGCGAGCAGTTGAGTTCAAAGCGTTAGTGAAGGGAAATTCTTTGGCTAAGACCTTGCAATATTTGTTTAAATCGTATTTATTTATGCCTTTGTTGTCAATCCACAATCTAAGACAGCTATTGCGAACAAACTTAACCGTTCTGATCGCCTCTTCAATGGCTTGATATTGCTGCTTCTTTCCGTAAGCCTTGAACTCAAGAATGATCATCAGGAATCGAGCTTTTTTGTAACATATTTATGCTAACAATTATAGCACAAACCAGCCAGTATTATGGCTAGAAAAAGCCGTCCTAGAAGGACGGGGTTTTAGACCCATTTTTTTTGATAAAAAAAATAGTTATAGCGTTTATTGCATGTATGAGGTACACTTCTCAACCTCAAAGTCCCCCTTTTTAAGGGGGACCAACGGGGGATCCCTTTGTACCTCATGGGAAAGAGAATTGCTATCAAACAACTAGGCACTTCCGGCCTGATCGCCACTGCTTAATCCTGTATTTCCAACTGTTCTAGGTCAGCAGGGGTATTGCAGTTAAAAAATAGCCTAGTGTCACTGACTAGCAACTCCTGTACTGGATGCTGGGCCAACCAACGCTGAAATGACCTTCCCCCTTGATTGATAAACTCAGTGAGGCTTGGTAGACACTGGCGTCGGTAAAAACCGCACAGGGGTTCCCAGCCCTTGGGGTTCCGTGGCAAGAGTGCGTTCGCGTAGCGTGACTTTTGGTCAATCGCGTAGCGTGACCTTTGGTCAATCGCATTTTCCCGAGTCTGCTCCAACTGTTTGACCCAACTTTGCACAACCTCTGCTTTTAATTGGGGTAAATCACAAGCCAGTAACAGTACCCAATCTGTCTCAACATGAGCTAATCCTTGAGCAAATCCTACCAAAGGACCATGAGGTGTGGTCTCTGCTGGTAACTGCACTTCCCGAACGAAACGACAAGTCTCAGGTAATATATCCACGTATCGTTCTGGCCAGGGAGTGACGATATAGACTTGACCAGAGACTTGACCAGAGACTTGACCAATACAGCTGAGGGCAACATCACACACTCTGCGCAGTAAGGGGACACCCTCAACCTGAATTAAAGCTTTATCCCTACCCATACGAGAGCTTAGCCCTCCTGCAAGAACAATCCCCGAGAGGGCTAAGTCGTAATTAGTATTTGGCATAACCTTGCCCATGGCTTGGTTAGGAACAGGCAAGCATACCAGAACGTAGACTGGGAGACTCCTCAAAGATTGCCCCTCGTCGGTTTAGGTCATGCTTGACATCCTCAGATATTCCTAAGTTATCTGCAAACTGAGTACTCTCTACTCGACTACCAATCAGGTTGGCATTACTCAGGTTGGCACCACCTAGGTTAGCACGACTGAGGTCAGTACGACTGAGGTAGGTACCCATCAAGTTGGCATCACTCAGGTTAGCATCACTGAGATCCGCACATCTTAGGTAGGCACGACTCAAATCAGCTCCGTTTAGCAGGGCACCGTGGAGATTGGCATCACTTAGGTCAGCACCCCTGAGGTCAGCACCCCTTAAGTCAGCACCCCTGAGGTCCGCACCCCTTAAGTTGGCATCCTTCAGGTCAATTCTAAGTGAATTGTCAGTTGGCTCTAGAGCAACACCCTTAATTAGTTCAAGGAATTCCATTTACTACTCGAAATACACTCTGAAATACAGTAATACAACTATGAAATACTCAGCACCCTGATCCCATCAAGGGCTTTGGTTTATCACTTAGATTTATTGCCGAATTAAATTACCTCAAATTCTAATGAAAAACCAGCCTATATTTTGACAAATGCTAATTTTTACGACATATTGCTTATTTTTTATAATATATGTCGTAGATTTAATTTTCAACTATTTAGCGTAAACTAGTAATTCGTTAACTAGTCACTTAATAAGTCGATAAATTTTATTTTATTTGTAAACATATTTCCTTAAATAAAGCCCAGAAGTCATAGTCCAGAAGCCATATTGAATAAGCTATATAGGGATTATTGGTAATGAAAACAACTGTAATTCTTGTTTACGATTCATTTGTAACTACTTTAGTTTAACGATTTTTACGAACCCTAAATGATTTCATCGATGACCATGATGTTAAACTTTTATTAAGTAATTATTAAAAATAAGTAATTTGTGAAACTGGCAATATAGCAATCATTATCGATTCGTGAAAAAAAACTGTCACTCAGACTGTAAATCTGTTATCTAATATACCTTTTGGCAAAGTATTTAAGTAAGCCGTCAGCCGTCAGCTGTCAGCCGTCAGCTTTTAGCTCACGCTACGCAAACAGCTTAAAACAAGCTATTCGGTTGACGAGTTCAACGGACTCAAAGCCAAAGACTATGAATTCCTCCCTTGGGCATTCGCGTAGCGTGGCCGTTCGCGTAGCGTGGCCAAAAGGCCAAAAGGCCAGGGAACTGAGATGTAACCATATGTGCTACGCGCACGCTACGCGAACAGCTTGGCATAGACTTCGACGCTGATAGCACCTCAAGTAGCACCTCAAGTAGCACTTAAGCTGATAGCTGATAGCTGATAGCTGATAGCTGATAGCTGAATGCTTACGATAGATTTTCACACTTCGTTACACAGTTAATGACAAATTGATACAAAAATATTTATTTTTTGACCAGAATTAAATATAATTAATTCAGTAGCGGAAAATATTAGGTTTAAACCTATTTAACTCCGCCGCTTTTAACCCCGCAGGGTTGTTGCTTTTACGGTTATTGCCTGTCCGCTAAGGTAACAACCTTGTGGAATAATGCTGATAGTGCTCATACATTAAACGAGGAGAAGGATATGCGCGGTTGTTCCATGCTTCTAGCTCTTCTAGTTTTTGCTGGATTGTTGTATTTTATCGTCAATTCTGGTACCTTTGAAGGGTTGATGGAAACCATAACACCCTCGGAACGGCAATTGGAATAAGCGATAGGGCTGAGCGCGGGGAGATGGGGAGATGGGGAGATGGGGAGATGGGGAGCAAGAGTATAGTTTAAAATTGGTATTAGGAATGTTTCGTTTCTTGAAGTTGTCAACACCATTACACCCATTGCTATAGCATTTATCATAGTAATGAGGTACACAGATTTTTTTTCCTATTCCCTATTTCCGGCTCCCGACTCCCGACTCCCGACTCCCTAAGAGCTGACTCGTAAAGTAAATCTTAAGAAGTCTGAAAGCTTTGCTATGATTGTTTTTTTGTTATTAAATAGTTCAATTGTTCTATTTTATCGCAAGCCTTATCCTACAAGAATTACAGCGAGTTTACGAATCAGCTCTAAAATTCCAGACTTGATATTAATCAACTCCTGAAACCGCTGGTGTAAGCGAATGGCTTCAAAATCTGAGTCAGTTTTTGCCATCTCTCGATATTCTTCAGGATTGAGAGTAATGGCCTGTTGCAAATTATAAAGGGCTAAGTCTACATTTCCTTGTAAGGCATAACAGCAGGCTTTGTTGTACCAAGCATGGTGGAAATTGGGTTTAAATTTCAAAGCTCGGTCATAGGATTTAATCGCTGCTTCGTTTCGTCCTAATTCCCATAGGGCAATCCCCCGGTTGTACCAAGCTTGATGGTAATCGCGTTTAATTTTCAAAGCTTGGTCAAAGGAATCAATGCTTTCTTCCAAATTTCCAAATTTCCCTAGCGCAATCCCCCGGTTGTTAAAAGCTAGGTGGAAATCCGGCTTAATTTTCAAAGCGTGGTCATAAGATTTAATCGCTGCTTCCAAATCTCCTATATCGGATAGGTCATTTCCCCGGTTGTACCAAGCTTCGTGGTCATAGTACTCAATCGCTGTTTCATAGTACTCAATCGGTGGTTCATTGTACTCAATCGGTGGTTCATTTCGTACTAAATCCGATAAGAAAAGCCCCAGTTTGTACCAATTTTGGTGGAAATCGGGTTTAATTTTCAAAGCTTGGTAATAGGAAGCGATGGCTGCTTTGTTTCGTCCTAAATCCGATAGGGCATTCCCCCGGTGGTGCCAAGCTTGGTGGAGATCGGGTTTAATTTTCAAAGCTTGGTCATAGGATTCAATCGCTACTTCGTTTCGTCCTAATACCGATAGTGCAATCCCCCGTTTGTACCAAGCTTGGTGGTCATCGGGTTTAATTTTCACAGCTTTGTCATAGGATGCAATCGCTGCGTGGTTTAGTCCTAAATCGGATAGAGCAATCCCCCTGTTGTACCAAGCTTGGTAGTAATCCGCTTTAATTTTCACAGCTTTGTAAAACGAATCAATCGCTGCTTCCAAATTTCCTAAATCCGATAAGGCAATCCCCCGGTGGTGCCAAGCTTGGTAGAGATCAGGTTTAATTTTAACAGCTTGGTCAAACGATGCAATCGCTGCTTCCAAACGTCCTAATACCGATAGGGCAACCCCCCGGCTGTACCAAGCTTGGTGATCATCGGGTTTAATTTCCAAAGCTTGGTCGAAGTTAGCGATCGCATCTTCATACTCTTGGGCAGCAGCTAGTATCATTCCTAGTTCAACTAGTAAATCGGCTTGCTCCTCAGGAGTTTGATAATCTGCTTCCAGGCGTTTTTCAATAGCGATAATTTGTTTACTCCGTTCTTTAGGAGTCAAAGACTGATGCTGAAAGTCTTCTTGTTGACACTCCTCTGATTTGCTAGGAAAGTCAAACATACCAGAACGCCAGTCAAAAAAGTCGGGAGCCCGGTGGATAAAATAATTCAGGGAAAATGACCGTAACAGAAATACAAAACAAATTTTAAAATCCTCTCGAAATCGTTCTCTGTGTTGGTTGAGATGATTTAAAATATGAGGAACCCCTTTCCAACTATAGGAATAAATTGCTTCGCTATCCCATCCCTGCTGACGTTTCGTCTCTTCATACTTATAAAACGAGTATTCTAGACCTTGGATAAATAAAACATTAATCTGCTCGGGGTCGCTGTGATCCTGAACAATGTCGTATAAATTATCAATGGGCTCCTCGAAGCGCAACACCTCTATTGTTTTCTGATATAAATCCTGCTTAACCTGTTCAATCAACTTATCTGCTTCTGCGGGAGAACAACGGACAAATAATAATCCAAACCCTCTACGCCGTCGGAGGGCACGGAGTAAGTCTTGGTATTCTTCTTCTGGACTCGCTGGAGGTAAATCCTCGTCCGCATCAGTAAAGTTTACCATTAGTTGTTGCAGTTCTTATTACGGCTGTGAGTCTAGTTGAGCACAAGCGTCTTGAAATTGCTTAATCCCTTTAATCAGGGGATGAACATCGTACCAACACTGTCTTTCTCCTTCATCATCGAAGTATTGATACTCTAACAAACAGCGATTAAATAATAACTGACGATACTGGTCATTATTGTGTATCTGCTTGGAGCGGTAAACATCCGTTAAAATCGACCACTGTCCATCCTGAACCGTTCGGCGATAGGTATCTCGTGCATCAGTAATGGATCGTTGCACTGCTCTGAGGGAAATTGGTAACGTTTCGGTACGAGCAATGGCGGTTTGGATTAATAATAGCAAATTCCGCACATGACCTCCACTCATAAGACACAAGCGCTCTAAGGCTTCTAGACTTTCAAATATGTCAGTTTCTAGGGAGCGAGTGGGAGCAAATTGACCGACTCGCTTGCTAATCACTTCTTTAATTTTATTGAATCCAGGCTGATAGAGGTTACCTTCTTTAGTTCGCACCATAATCATCGGTAACACCTGGGCATCACCATAAATGTCTCGCAAATCATTAGTTCGCTTGGAGTACAGCATGGAAATCGGAACTGTGTAGACAATATGGCACTTTAATCCTTTTAATTGTTCACTACGGTCTAAAAAAATTTCTTCATGATTAGTTTGGTTACTCTCTTGGATAACTGGCACAATCCGGTCTAAATTATCCGCAATCACTGCTAATTTAGTACATCCAGCTGGTAAGTTTTCTTTGGCTTCTGTAATAAACTGATTCAACGCCTTTAGTAGAGTAACGGTGTGGGGATTAATTTTCTGTCGAATCTGTTGACGCAATGTTGGTACAGCTCTTAAATTAGCAGTTAGCTTGCCATACTGAGAAATTTTTGCTTCTGCACTTAGTCCATCAAATGCTATTTCAGTTAGAGCCAAATCTTTTAACTCTTGCCAGCGGCTTTCCAGCCAGTTCAGCAACGGCCTGGGATTAGCACTATCCTTGAGGTCTTCGAGCAAATGGCGAGTACAGGCGAGCAGAATATCGG
The DNA here is from genome assembly GCF_010672795.1 of Moorena sp. SIO1G6. Taxonomy (NCBI): domain Bacteria; kingdom Bacillati; phylum Cyanobacteriota; class Cyanophyceae; order Coleofasciculales; family Coleofasciculaceae; genus Moorena; species Moorena sp. SIO1G6. The sequence goes on along the minus strand of NZ_JAAHFZ010000077.1, from coordinate 6,277 downwards.
TATATTGAGTATCTTCGGAATCCACATCTTCTTCATCAGCGGCAAAATACACCACATAGAAGTTATTTTGTTCCAAATATTGCTTCAATCGGAACAATTCCGTAGATTTTCCTGCCCCCCGATGACCTCCATATAAATGATAGGTCTCTCGCTTAGAAAGCAACATCTCTTTCCCTAAATCTACTTGGATCTCTCCATCCCCCCGCACTTCCCGACAATCGACATAAACCGGGTCTCCTGCGGGTAATGGTTGGGAGGGGTCAAAGGCATTGTAGAGGTTTTCCAGTAAATCAGAGGTGTAAGTCATGGAGGGAACGGGGAATAGGGAATAGGGAGTAGGCAAGAGGCAAGAGGCAAGAGGCAAGAGGCAAGAGGGAATGATTTAGCTTGTTAGATAGGGCTGGATCCCTTTGTCTGTTTAATTTTTAAACACCATTACCAGCGTTGCTATCAGTAGTAGTTTAACTGGAGGGAGTGGGCAAATGGTGTAATTGGGTGACAAAGCTAGGTCGCTGCATCGCTTTGATGATACTGTTTGCGTCAATTATTCGGCGTTGCTGAATTTTTGAATGAATAGGAGTAGAGTGGGCATCCTGCCCGCACGAAAATTTATTGAAACTGGCAAGATGCCAGTTCTACCAAGATGCCAGTTCCACGCAAACATGCCCATTCCACGGCAAGATGCCCATTCCACAGCAAGATGCCCATTCTACAGGTGCGACCCAAGGGCGCGAGGGATTGCTCGCGCCCTTGGAGGCGCGCACCTACTCTTAAAATCATTCCATTATTAAGCAACGCCTTTCCCCGACTCCCGATTCCCGATTCCCGATTCCCGATTCCCGATTCCCGATTCCCGATTCCCGACTCCCCACAACTCCTGCGAAGTCTAATCCCTAAACATCAGGAATTGAGAGCAATCGAGCTGTATTAAGTTTTAGATTCACAAAAAACTCACTATGATGAAACCAGTTAAATCCATGAATGAACTAGTAGAACGGGTATCTAAAGATCCAGAACTTGCGGAAGAAATCAAGAGAGACCCAGTAGAAACCATCCGTAGGCTTGGTCCACCTCTAGAAACGGACCGTTGGATTTACCGGATTGTGGTCACTGCTTTGGGCGGTACCATGCTGGTAACTGTTACAGGTGCCATCGGACTAGCTGTGGCGGGTAAAGATGTGCCTGATATCCTGGTGGGGATTGGCACCGGTTCTTTGGGTTCCTTGGCTGGATTGTTAGCACCAGCCCCATCCCGAGACTAGAGGACTGAGTGGATCACTCTTGAGTGCTCAGCTCTAGTTGCTCTGCGAATCTGAGTTTAGCGGAGCGAGCACGAGGGTTATGCTGGATTTCGTCAGCTTGTGCTACAGTTGGCTTTTTGGTTAGCACTCGCAATAGTGAGCAATTCTTTGACAAATACCGTAATTTGTGATTAACAATCCGGTCTTCCAAATTTAGGGGGAAGATAAGATGCGATCGCATAAGCGCGGAAGCTGAGGCCTTTGGCCACGCTTTGCGTTCGCGTAGCGGAGGCCTTTCGGCCACGCTAAAAGCGAACGGCTTTGCCGAAACGCTTCCGGAGCGTAGCGTGGCCAAAGGCCAATCGCATTCCCTAACTCAGTGGTTGTGTGAATATCAAGGGCTTTGACTCGGTAGTAGAATTTAGCTAGCAGTGTTAAAGTCAGGAGAATGTTGAGCATGTTCGAGCATTCATGGACAATTTTAGCTTTCCTTGTAGGAACAGGGATCAGCCTTCTCCTGTGGCGTTGGCAACAACGCCAGCTAGCTTTGAGCTCGATATATGGTCTGCCATCACCCAAGGGGAAATGGCTCACAGGTAACGCCATGGAACTTCTTGCCGCTGCAAAACAAGGAACCTATTCTCTGACAATCTTTCGATGGATGCAGCAATACGGCTCCATGATTTCGCTACGGATCTTCACCAGACCGATGGTGATCGTGGCAAAGCCCCAACTGATTGAAAGCATTTTGATAGAGGGGCAAACTCAGGGGATATTTACCCGCAGTCCATCCTTTTATCACGCCTACAAAGATGTGTTTGGCGTACATATCGGAAACCAGGTTGGTGAAGCTTGGAAGTGGCGTCGCCAAACCGCAGCACCAGCTTTCCGAGCCAGTCGATTCACTCAAAAGTTCGATCTCATCCGTCAGGGGTGTCAGCAAGTCATCACACAACTTCAAAGCTCGGCTCAAACAGGCAAAGAGGTTCAAGTTGATCCCTTATTTGTGGACTTGACCATGAATATCATTGCCTACTTTTTCCTAGGTGTTACCTTTGATAAAACCTCAAACTTTGCAGGGGAACCCTCCTTCGATGCCAACCGCCTGTATGCAGCTCTTGCACTTCTCGAAAAACATGTACTTTTGCAGACCGCAGGTCGCAGTCGATGGTTTAAGTTTCTCCCTACGTCAGAAGGGCGAGAATACCGACAGGCTCAAGATTATTTACAACAGAATTTAAAACCTCGGGTCGCGATGGCGTTGCAAGTGGCCAGGGCTTCTGAGGCCGAATCCCCATCAGTCAGTTCGTCATTTCGGGATTCGATGTTGGTTCAATTTGCTAAAAACCCCCAGCATGACCAAGACTCCCTAATGGCCGAGACCCGAGCCTTTATCTTTGCAGGTCATGACACTACGGCTCATACTATGTCCTTTGCAGTCGGGGAGTTGGGGCTTAATCCTGGAGTCTTTCAGGCCGCACAACAGGCTGTGGATCAAGCCTGGGAGAAGGAAGGGGAGCTAAATCTTTCTACTTTGAAACATTTAGACTATATAGAAGCTGTGGTCAAGGAAACCTTACGACTCCACCCAGTGGCCACCGGAATCCCCCTAGTCACGACCCAAGAGACAGAACTGGATGGGGTCAAGATGCCGAAAAATGTAAGCGTCGAACCTTTTTTCTGGGCTGCGGGACAGGATCCTGAGATGTTTCCAAAACCGGAAGAATTTCGTCCAGAACGATGGCTGCAAAAGGAAACTGACCAACAGCCACTCCCCCTCCTGTTTGGATTTTCCCGAGGATCTCATTTTTGTGTAGGCGCACCTCTAGCACTTTTAGAAGCAACGGTGATGTTGTCTTTACTCCTGCGTCATTTTAACTGGGAACTCGTCAATGGCCGAGATTCTCTAGAAGATGTTAATCAGTATTTGACAGTATTTCCCCGCGATCGCATGCCAATTCGTTTAGTGTCGAGAAGTGAATCCATAGCTTAGACTTGTCAGTCTTGAGTGCTCAACTCCCGTCGCTCTGCGAATCTGAGTTTAGCGGAGCGAGCACGAGGGTTATGCTGGATTTCTTCAGCTTGTGCTACAGTTGGCTTTTTAGTTAGCACCCGCAATAGTGAGCAATTAGTTGACAACTCCCGGAATTTGTGCTTAACAATCCGGTCTTCCAAACTGTGAAAACTGATAATTCCAAGTCTTCCCCCTGGTTTCAGCCAATGGGGGGCAATGTCGAGAAAGCTTTCGAGGCTCTCAAGTTCCTGGTTGACCACAATCCGTAGGGCTTGAAACACCCGAGTCGCTGGGTGAATCCTGCCATAGCGGTATTTCGGGGGAACACAAGATGCGATCGCATTGGCTAATTCAGTGGTTGTCTGAAACGGACGCTTCTCCACAATCCGCCGTGCCATCCGCCGGGATAACCGTTCTTCCCCATACTTATAAAAAACATCCGCTAACCGTACCTCACCCCAATTATTAATAATATCCTTTGCCGTCAGAGACTGGCTCTGGTCCATCCGCATATCTAACTGAGCAGCATGGCGAAAACTAAAGCCTCGCTCTGGTAAATCTAGCTGAGCTGAACTGACGCCTAAATCCGCAATAATACCATCAAATACCCTATCATTAGGCTGATATTCGGCAAAATTTCCCTGCCAGAAATTAACTCTTCCGTTATAACTGGCTAACCTGGTCTTGGCGGCTGCGATCGCATTAGCATCCCGGTCAATAGCTGTAACTTCCACATCCGGTGCTGCTGCTAAAATTAACTCAGTGTGTCCACCACCACCCACAGTGGCATCTAAGTAATGACCACCAGGGCAGATAGCTAGTCCCTCAATTAATTCCTGACTCAATACGGACACATGGAAAAAGGGTGTTGTATTGGCCTGTAATGGTTCAGTTTCCATGTGATTCAAGCAATCCTAAGTATGTCCTGAGGAGATTAGACCTCCTGCTGTTAATCAGACCAGATTGTCCGGGAACTCTATAACTGTAACCTATCAACTGTAACCTCTCTAGTTGTGAATAGTGACAAGTCTTACTCAGCACTATATTGAAAGGAGGTTTTATAGCACTATGCATTCAGATGTGTGACATTTTTAAACTCTGAAACTTAGTCATAGGTTACTTCTGACTTCTGACAAATGACTTCTGACTTCTGACTTGCGCGTAGCGCTATAGTAACAACTATAGCCTTGATCATACTTATGAGCTATATTGACTCAATTTAGAATTGCTATAGTAGCTAAAGACTAATCATAAAGGTACCCCTGTGGCTACTGTCAAGCCATTAAAGAAGCATCAGACTAGATTTGTCAGTCAACCAGTAAATTTGCAGTCAACTAAGGAAAAACCGATGAATTCCAAAGAAGAAAAAGCTAAAGACCTTGAGCTTCGAGAACGAGAACTCCAGCAACGGGAGCGAGACCTTAGACTCCGGGAAATTGAAACGGACATTTATCAAGAAGAACTACAATTTAATCAAACCCATAAGCATCAAAAAAATGAAGGTAAACTAAAAAAGTGGGGCAGAAAGCTAGCTAGATTCGGTAAATTCTTAGCCGTTGTCATTGCTGTTGTTGTAACCATTAGAGTCGCTTATTGGCTTGCTCTAGTCATGATAGTTGGAGGAATTGCCTGGTTAGGGTACGAAATTTTTTGGAAAGATGATGAATGAATTACAAAAGCCAAAGGCAATAAGGTTAAATTTATAAATTGCCAATACCAAAATAGTTCAACATCAACTAAATAAATAGTATTATAATTAATTTTTACAATAAATAGTTGGTAAAATATATAGGAATGCTAAATTAATTAATTGTGATAATTTTTGTTCCCTACTCCCTACTCCCTACTCCCTACCTCACTTGGGTAGGTTTTTTACTTTGGGGCGAGTACGTACTTTCATTTCCGTTTAAATCCCTCAAAATATGTATTATCTTATACTTTAATTGCCGAGATAATTCGACCCATCTCCCCATTTCCCCATTTCCCTTCGATGCTTTCTGACCAAATCTCTAAATACAAAAAAACTCCCCCTCTCTCCTCTTCTCTCCTCTTCTCTCCTCTTCTCTATGGGTGCATCTCAGTTTTGCAATTAGGCAAAAATTCGGGAGAAAATTCCCACACTCCCCGCGCCCCCGCCCCGCGCCCGGGCCCCACACTTCCGATCTTTTTTACAAATATGAGATGCACCCTTAGCCCGTCAAGGGAGTAACCATGTTCATGAAGCTATTGAACGTCGCATCCCCTTGCTAGAGCAAGATTTAAATGAATTGAAGGAACGGATTAGTTCCGTTGAACCAGAATTTAATAAACTCAAGGATATTGGTGAGCAATTCAAGGATGAAATTAAAACAGTTCGTGATAATAAAGCGAAAGCGATCGCAGATTCCTTTCGTACCTATGTTTTAAATTTAGGAAATACCTTTGAGTCAGATTTTTTACACTATCAACCTGAACTAAGATTTATGGATTTCTTGAGTACAGGGAAACGAGAAGCCTTTGAATCAGAGTTGAGACAAGGATTTGAACGGTATATTAATGATAAATTGTCAGAGTGGAGTAAGACCGCTGAAAAAGAGATGGATGCTGCCTTTGCTCAGCTATCTCGCAGTGCAGTCACCTACGGTGCTTCTTATACTAAAGTCACGGATAAAATTAATCAAAAATTAACCGGACAAACCGTAAGACCTGTCAGCAGCTACACCACAGAAGATAACGCTCCCGCTTGGGCAAAATGGGCAGCAGGATTATTTTCCTTAGCTAGGGGTAATATAGCAGGAGTCGCCATGGCTGGAGCTGGTTTCGATTGGAAAAATATTGTACTGAATTTCATCACAGTTATGGGAATTGGTGCCATCATTACCACTGTTTCTGGGATTGCTCTCGGACCAGTGGGTCTAAGCTGTTGCGCATTTAAACTGTGATAACAGCATTGCCTTTGTTTTTTATTTTTCGTACCCATTTTATAATTAACCCTCCTTCATTTAAAAGATGATTTAACAAACATTCTAATTCTTCAATTGAT
>NZ_JAAHFZ010000076.1:0-27934 GCF_010672795.1 Moorena sp. SIO1G6 | reverse complement strand
TGTCACCAACATATTCATGGGGGCAAGTCGAAAGACTAGAATATCTAGGAGCCGGATGAGGGGAAACTTTCACGTCCGGATTTGAAGGAGAGGTGCCCTGGGTAATACCAGGCATCGACTCTAATGGAATATATGGCAAAGGATTTTACTCGATTGCGCAAACTTAGAAAACTACAAAACTCTTGATGATCCGTAAGAGGCAATAGGAATGGAGAGCCGGTTGCCGTGTGATGACAGCGAATATAGGGAGCGTCTAGTAGAGGCAGCACGCCAAACTTTCGTTCCTACATTACCTGACAACATTCCAGATAATGTTCATGACCTTGCGTCAAACCATCGCACCGGTGAAGCTGCTCAACTTTTAGAGAAAGGGATTGAGCAGCACCAGCGATGTCAATTATCCGCAGCAAGACAGTCGTTTCAAGAAGCACTAGCAATGTATGCGCAATTGGCAAATAGACGGGGTCAAGGAAAAGCTCTGAGTGGTATGGCCCTGACTGCTTATTCCTTGGACAACTTTCAACAAGCCATAAAATATAGTAACAAAAGTCTTGCGATCGCAAAAGACATCAAAGACCAGCGTCTTGAGGGCCAGGTTTTGGGAATTTTGGGAAATGCCTACCGTCACCAAGGAAATCACCTCAAAGCCATTGACTATGGTCAAAAAAGCCTAACTATTATGCGGCAACTCCAAGACCGACTGGGAGAGGTGACTGCCTTGAACAATCTAGGATTGGCCCATAAGGCACTAGGGGATTTGCCCCGAGCAATAGCTTGCCAGCAACAGAGCCTCTATGTTGCCCAGAGTCTTGGGTTACCGCAGCTGGAAGAGCGAATTCTGAGAAATCTTAGTAACTCCTGCTACTCCATCGGTGATTATGCTCAAGCTATTGACTATTACGAGCAGCGTTTTGCGATCGCACAGCAGATGGGTGATCTTCCCCTAGAAGGACAAATTCTGGGCAAGTTGGGTAATGCTTGCTTGGCACTAGGAGATTATATTCAAGGGATTTACTATATTCAGCAGCAATTGCTCAAAGCTCAACAAATAGGTAATCGCCGTCTAGAACAACAAGCTTTAGGTCGCTTGGGAAAGGCTTATGATGCTTTAGACAATTATGGCCAAGCGGTTGAATATTATGAACAACGTTTGAGTATTGCCCAAGCCATCGGTGACCGGAAGGCAGCAAAAAAAGCCATAGCTAGTCTGAAAGCCGCTTATTACTCTCAAGGAAACTACACTAAAGCTATGGAGTACCATCAGAAAAATTTAGCACTCACTAATCCATAAGAGAAATGGTACTTCTGGTCGGGATAAGGCTCGTACTTATTAGCCATTACCAAAACACCGACACTGATCTCTATCAAAATAGCGATAAAATAGGGTTCACTTATTTATTGTCGTCTATATACTTGCGCTGGCTCGGAGGGGCGACCCAAAGTAGACAATAGCCGCTAGTGGCTTTTTTTCCCCCAAAGTTTAACCGGATTCCTGCCTCTATGGCATCCTTTTGACACTCTAAGTTATCCAAATAGCCCGCATTCCATTTGGTTATATTTCTGGCTAATTTGCCCTCTTTACTGATTGCCCAATTTAAGGTAGCTGCTTCGTCTAGGGTTAGTTGTCTAGAACCATTGGGGTCTAATTTTGGTTGACTTAACTCAGATAGCCCCCAACCCGCTCCTAGTCCACAAACCAATGACAAAACCACAGCTCCACAAATGGCTGTAATGTTTGTAAAAGGAGATGCCTTAACAATCGGAAAATCCATTGACCCTTTGGGTGGATAGGAACAGGGCTGTCTTTCTGACTTGGATTCTATGGTTACTTTTGATTGCTCTATGGCAGACGCGTTCGCCTTTGGCGCGCTCTGAAGAGCGATCGCTTTAGCAATTTCTTGGCGCTGAATATCCACGGTGGATTGCCCCACGACATCAATCATCTGCTGGATATCCTTTTCCCAACTTCGGAATAACTGCTCTAAGGATTTAGGAGTATCTGCTAACATTGTTTCCAAACTGGACGTTGCTACCAAAAATAGGAATAGCGGGTCATTAGCGTCCAATTCTGTCGCAACAACTAAATCTAAAATTTTTGCCTTAAAGCTATCGGAACGTCCTTCTAACAGCTTTTCCAATAGAGAGTAATCCGTCTTATCCCTCTCGTCAATTAAATCTGACAGACTTTCAGGTTGCTTGATGTGGGAGAGGTTTTCTTGAGAAAGATTACTTCCTACCATTTCCCTAATTCCTTGTTTGCTTACTTCTTTATAAATAGCCATAAAATTCGATAATAACAAGATTTGTAAATATTTGTTACATAGAGACGTTAAAATCCTGAAACGATAAAAATTCTCTGAAAAAAGGAACGTTACTATAAGGGGTTATATGTACATAATCAATCCGTTGCTCTGCTTAGAGAGTACTACCAAGAAAGAGAAACAGTCAAAAACTTGAACAGGTTAAATCAGTAAGCATTCAGCAGTTAGCTAACGCGCTACGCTCAGGCTGACTGCACCTCAAGTAGCGTGGCCTACGGCCAATAGCTGTTGGCGTAGCCTGCGCGTAGCGCATATGCTTACTTAAATCAAGGGATTTAGAAGAAGGAATTTATGGCTATGACCCACCTAATTGCTCAAACTCATCACACTGATCCTCAGATAATTGATGATGATTTTTTGGATTATCCCCACGTAGATCATATCTGTCTTCAATTAGAGGAAGTCACCCTAGGAGCTTATAGCCTTGATAACCAAATTGTTTTTAGCTTACGGCAAATGTCTATACCGATTAGACAGTCTCCAAGACAAGCTCAACAATTTCTTGAAGAAAATGGCTATCAAAAATTATGGGTTACTACTCCTTCCCAGAGAAACTTGACTGTTTATCCTCTCAACAGCTTACTGGCTTATTGGAAATATTTAGTTTCAGACAATCTCATCCCCCCCTACCTGGATAAAAATCAAACAGTTTCCTTAAAGCAACTCATTGAACAATTAGAGAAAGACCCAAATCAATTAATCCAACCAAGGGTAAACTTAATTAACCAAGATTCAGATTTGCTAAAAGCAACCCCGACTAGGATTACAATTGGTCAATCCCAATTAGAAATATTAAAGACAGAGGATGATCAGGAGTTTCGGGTTAGTTTATCCGCTGCCATGGATGCCATAGGCTCATCGGTTGCTTTACTGGTGGGAATTATTAACTCAAGGAGAAAACTAAAAAAATTGAAAGCCAAAGGTTTTTCGGGTAAGATACTATACTGTTATACAGAAACTCAAGGGATAATGAAAACTATGAGTTTAGGAGATTGTCTTCATATTTGGGAATACTTTGCCCTGAAAGGCAATACTAAAGCTGTCTATCTCCTATCGTCTTGCAGCAAACTGGGGATAAATTCTCTGCTGGAATTTAAGTCTTAATCAGCAGTTATAGCAAGGAAAGTATAGTTTAGGACATAGTATTTTGTTTTCAAGGTAACAGGGTTCCCCCCTAACCCCCCTTAGTAAGGGGGGAAGGGAACAGGGAACAAAATATGTCTTAACCTTTACTTCGACTGCTATATTTAAACCTAATCAAGGTATAAAATTCCTTGATTAAACTGGTTGGTAATCGGTAAGGCTTAAGTGTTAATGGGTAATGGTACGAGAGTAATCACAATTACCCATTACCCATTACCCATTACTCATTACATCGGATTAGATATCAGATTAAGTCCGGTTGAATACCCATAATAAAGAAGATTGATGGGGAGATAGTGTGCTGTAAAAATTGGTATTAAGGATAATTATCGGGACATGATATCACTTAAGACCCAACATTTAATCGTTCTCCCCACAAGGTAGTTATTTCCCTAGCAAAAATTGATTTATCTGGTGAAGAGGAAGGCTTACAAACCCCTTCTGCTCGATTTTCCATTGCTAAAACTCTCTCGGTATCCTGAGAATACAAGGGAGTCATTGCTTCTCGCTGCTCTAATAGATTTTCCAATTCAATTTTAAAAGGAGTTCTCTGACCTTGATGGAACACTCGCTGCACTGCTGATTCTACAATGGCACGAATTTCTGCTCCAGTACATTTTCGTGTCGCACTCAATAATCGACGCCATTGTTTTTCTGTTAATGGTCCATTTCCCTCCCGATAACGAGGATCAAATCGGCTAGCATGGAGTTTAAAAATCTCAAACCGCTCAATCTCTTTGGGAAAACCGACATAAAACAGTTTGTCAAATCTGCCAGCACGAGTTAATTCTGGAGGCAAAGCATCTAATCGGTTGAGAGTTCCAATCACAAATGTGGGAGTTGTTTTCTCTTGCAACCAGGTTAATAGAATTCCTAGAATTTGTTTGGTGTTATTTGTTTGGGAATCAAAAAACTTGTCCAATTCATCGAGAAACAAAACACAAGGACTCGCGGCCTCAACTCGACGCAAGAGTCGTTTTAAATGGGTTGGACTACTACCAATTACTAAATCCACTCCCATGCTAATTAAAGGAAATCCTAAGGTTTGAGCACAGACTTTGGCAGCAAAGGTTTTTCCTGTTCCTGGAGGACCAATCAATAGCCATCCCTTGGGCAATGGAATCCCATAAGCTCTGGCTTGATCAGAAAAATCTTGTTTCACCCATTCCAAGGCTTGTTTCAGTTTATCTAATCCCCCAAATTCCCCAACATCAGGTTTGAGGAACTCTAAACCAAATCCTTTGAGTCTGTGAATTTTGTAATTGATTAATTGCTTGGCTAGCTCTGATTGAGATTGGGCTTTGTTGACTGCTATATGAAATTGCTTGCGTTCGCCTTTGGCGCGCTCTTCAGAGCGATCGCTTAACAGGCAAGACACTATGGGGGCGTATTTATTTTTTTTCGCCGCCAGTTTGACTGCCATCCGAATTTCTTCCGGAGTCAATCCCCCGATAGACCGAGCTAGTCTGTCGTCTAGAGGTGTTTCTTGGTCAGCCAAACCATATTCTACTAAATGAGTTTTTAATAATGCCGTGACTTCCTTGGGTTCTGGGAAAGGAAATTCGGCAGCAGGAATAATTGAGTTTAAAATTCGAGGTAACTCATTCTCCCCCGTATCCAAAAGAATTAGAAACTTATCGCTTGAGAGACCAAAGTTGTAGAGAACATTAGACAATGAGGTTCTGATGGTTATGGTTTGCCCACTGTCAGCACTATCGAGTAAAGACGGTAAATCTTCTAAGATAAATAGAGCTTTACCAGAATAGGCTTGACAAAAATTCAACACTTCAACAACCTGTGCAAATGGCTCACGCTCTTCTAGGACATTAACCATTGAACTTTCTAAGGTATCATAATTTCCATCCCATTCAATTTTCTGAAATCCACGACTAGCTAAATTCCAGAGGTAAACCAGGAATACTCCATGGTGAGTAAGACTCTGACAAATCCACCTGAGTACATTGTGTCTTTCAATCAAGGGAATTCCTATAGATACTGCTCCATAGCATTCTAATAATGTCCCAACTTCGGGTATATTCATTTTCAAGCAAACGTTATTGATTCAAAATGAAATTATAGCAATCCTAAATAATTTGTGAACAATACTTCCATTTAAACTAGTCTTTGCTAAGAAAGTAATGAGTCCTGAGTAAGGTAAGCATTCAGCAGTCAGCAGTCAGCAGTCAGCCTTTGGGTGATAGCTAATAGCTAATACATTATAGCTGATGCATTATAGCTTATAAATTATAGCTAATACATTATAGCTTATACCTGTTCGCGTAGCGTGGCCATTGGCGTAGCGTGGCCTACGGCCAACTTGGCCTTGGCTGATGGCTGATAGCTGATAGCTGAATCCTTACTGAGTAAGACCTGTGACTGTTCACGAATTATAGAGGATTGCTAGATCAGGTTGTTTATTGTTGAGGGTTAACAGTTAACAAAAAGCCTTACAAAGATAGCTCCTTTGATTTCTGTTTGAGATTAATCGGTTCCGAGAAAGGTGTTTTAGCTGGCGGTTGAAAAGCCTGTCCATTGCTTGAAGCTAGTGCTGTTAAACTGGAGTGAGCAAAGGGGTTAGGAGCACCTAGGCTTTGAGATTTTAGAGACTGCACTGATGATCGAGAGGGCTGAACTAGTCGTTGTGGCGCTTGGCTCATTAAAGGTTTTAAGGCTTGCTCAAAGTAGGATAAATCCCGTTGTGTCATCTGGGACATAAATTGTCCTTTCTGCTGTGAAAAGATGGTTCCTCGTCTGTCCTTAGCCGCAATTGTGATATCGCCATTGGGAGTTGCTCTCCAGTTATAGTTGAGTTTACCTTCAACCTGGACAGTATTTCCTTGTGATTGGGCATACTCGACCAATGTATCTGCAACTGCCTTGACACGGCTAAAGTAGTCAGCCTCAGAAGCTCCTAATTGCCGAAACTTTCCCTCAGGTTTCTGTCCCCAATCTAACTGCTTTTTTACCTGTGAAATTTCTTGATATTGCTGTTCATTGAGTTTGGGTTCTCCCTGTACAGTGACCCCCATAGCACCAGCGCGAAACTTTATCAATTCCTTACCTTTTTTGTCCCTCATTGCATAGGAATTATCCTCGCGATGAATCGTATACTCTGCTGATTCATAGGTATCTTGTCCTGGTGATGCTTGAGAATTGATTAAGCGTACTAAGGTAGCAGCAGCTTCTTTTTGACGGGATGTTTCATGGTAATTAGACACAGCATTTTTGAATTTTTCCACTTTTTCTGAAATCGGTGAAACAACCTTTTCCCACCAACTCGGCTGCTTGGATTGAAGCATTCGGGCTTCAATCAATTCAGATAGAAACTCCGATTGCATAGCTTCTTGTTTTTGTTTTTGAGCACTACGAAGCATACGCATCTCATTAACCTGGCACTGCAAAAACTGCTTTAGTGGTGTATTCTCTAAAGCCTGCACTGAGCGTCGTACTGAATATAATCCACCTCTGGTTTCAGTATTAGCTTTTACGGGTTGGACTTTTGGTTTTAAAGATTGGTTTTGTGGTTGAATTGGACTAGATATCTTTTGTTTTTGCCCCTGTAGCTGTTGTTCATCAAAAGCGTTAACCTTTACCACACCTTCATCATTAGTTTGTAAAATAACGATTCCATCCAATTCTACTTTTTTATTGGTGACTCCAATCATCTCTCCTACAGATGACTCTTTGGCTAAAGTCAACTGACCAATGATGTCTGAGTTCAAGTCATTGACCAACTTATCTCCATCTTTACCATAGACTACTTTATCCTCATCGGTAATTTTAATTTCAGGCTCTTGATTACTATTGTATACCTGACCATTGAGTTGTTGAGCCTGTCGATTTTGTTCTTGCTTTTGCTGCTGCTTTTGCTTAAATGCTGCCAGTCCACTTGACCATTTGGAAATGACACCTTGGTATTGTCCTTGTAAAGATGATACATAGGACTCACTGACTATTGTTACTTTTGCCATGGTTTTAAACTCCTAATGCTCCCAACCCTAAGGCTCCAAAAATTGCTGCTCGGTGCTGCAAGTTCTGAGTGCGATCAAGCAAAATATTTTTTCCTCGATAAAACACGCAAAGCTGTCCATCAAAATACCAAGCATTGTAGTCACTGACCTGATCCTTGTGCCTAGGCATTTCATAGGGTATGCCTTTGGACACCACTACGCCAGCTAATAATCCATATTGATCAAAAATCTCAATCACATTAGGAAAATAGTCGATGGGTAATGAGGGTAGATCGGATACGTTATTTGTTGCCTTATCTAAATCATCTACAGGATTTATTTTATAGTTAGAAAACATGGCTTCCTCCAATTACACAATTTTAAAGTTATCAGATGGCAACTTACCCTTCACCGAACGCCAAAGGCGAACAACCTGCAACCTGCAACCTTCAACCTGCAACCTGTAGGGTGCATCTCATTGTCTTGATGCAATAGCGAGTGGGGGAAACCACGGCAAAGCGCGAGTGGTTTGAAGTTACCGTAAGACAGGCTCGCCTTAATCAATGGAGGCGCGCTTTCCGCTTGAAGAATTAAATTACGGGGTCGCGCCTCAAGTTTTAACCCTTTTTTGCATAACCTACCAACCATAAAGGCTCAACGTAATCAGGTTTCGTCTCCGGGGGAACCCCCAAGACCGCGCTGCCTCCCCTGTTCCGAAGCTGCATCGCTTTTACTGTTTGACCCGGTGGGTGGAATGGGCATCTTGCCCGTTACAATCGAACGGGCTGTCCCAACCCGGGCGTTGAGGCGGAAAATGAGGGCGAGCCCGTCTTATCACGCACCCTACGCAACCTTCAACCTGCAACCTGCAACCTGCAACCTGCAACCTGTAACCTGTAACCTGTAACCTGTAACCTGTAACTTCTATGAAAGTAACTCATTAAAAACTTCCTTCCAGAAGGTCTGGTGAGACATCTTGATCAGATAGACGTGGAGGCCAATGAGAAGTTGCCGTGGATGACATAGATCCAGATTTTGGGATTAGTGCTGGGGTAGGAGAAAATGATGCTGGTGCTTGTCTAGCTCCATCTGTTGGCAATGGAAATAATTGCTCTACTAATGCCATTCTCTCCTTAAGTTGACGCACCCTTTGCTGATTAGAAACTCGGTGAGATGCTCTCTTGACTTTAATTAAATGCTCTCGAATACTCTCCCATAAATTTTCTGACCACTCCTGCTCTTTAAGATCAGATTCAGGAATTTGAATTTGTTCTAACAAAGGCACATAGCTTTCTTTGGCTCTTTGATAAGCGGGATTGATGATCACTGCTTTACCAGTAGGTAATTTAATAAACTGAGCGGGCTCTAAAAGTGGTCGCTTGTTTTTTTGATCGGATTTAGAGTGAGAACTGCCCCCTGTACCACTACTCTTGGATTTGGATTTGAAATGAATTTGAAACTCTCCTAATAGGTCAGAGAAGGTTTTAGCGGAGTCTGGATCTTGGGGATTAAAGATGAACTTTGTAGCTGTACCTCCTAGAATAGCTCTGGTCAGCTCTTTGCCATACCTGTTTTCTAATTGTCCTAAGTTTTGATAGCCTAGAATACCACAAAACCCATCTTCTCGGTTTTCATTTAACCAGTTTACCAGCTGGGGTAAGTACAAACTTGGTAGCTCATCTAGGGAAACAACTAGAGGGTCTGTTCGAGGTTTAATTCGGGATACATTTCGGTTAATTACCATATGGAGGATTGTTGCTAATAGTGGTCCGACAATATCCCGGTTATTTCGATCTAACCCAAAGACGATGAGTTGTTTTCCTTCTAAATCTAAAGGTAAGGTGGTTTTTCCGCAAAATGCTCCCATAAAGTCTTTTTTCAAGAATTTTTGGAAGGTTCTCTGAGCAATTCCGATAATACCGGCTACGGTTTTTTCACTTTCTTTGATGCTAATGATTTGGGATAGGGGGCGAGTGGTCCAGACATTTAATTTCTCCTGGGAAGCAAATTCCAATCGGCTAACTAGGTCAGGCAAACTTAAAATTGCCTGTGCTGTCATTATATCACAATATCGCTGATTTTCTACTAAGGTACCAACTGCCTTTGTTAACAAAAAGATTCCTTCGACTAAACTATCACCCGCATCTTCAAAGAACTTATCACCACTGGCTTTTCCGCCAGTTAAATCTGTATTTCGGTTAATGACTTGGGCGATTTGACCGGCTGCGATCGCATCTTCTTCATCTTTGAGTAAATCCAAGGGATTACAGACATCTGACTCGGGAAAACCAGGGGCAAAAATATGTACGTTATAACCTCTTTTTAAAGCATAACCCACAGCTCGTTTTGCTTGCGCTGGATATTTGAAGTCATATATAATTGTAGGAAATCCTTGGTCAAGGGATGAACGAATTAGAGGGTCACAGACTGAAAAGGATTTGCCTGAACCACTGGCTCCAATGGCGGCAATTCCTCGTTGGGCATCGGGAAGATATAAGGACTCGGCAGCAGGCTTAAACCAATTGAAAGCTTCAGGTTTCAGTTGCTTTTTCAATTTCCCCTGCTTTATCCATTCTTGCTCCTGACGCTTCTGAATGTCTTCGGGAGTGCCGACGTAGAGAGCAACGGAGTTTCTGGAAAGATTAGCCATCTGTGCCTGAGCTTTTTTACGAGCAGCTTTTTTCTCCTTTTTCCCTCCCCAATAACCTGTAGCTAATTGACCTTTCTTGCCATCCGGTATTATCGCTAGCAAACCCAAAGCTATCAAACAGCTGGTGATGGTGATTCCCTGATTAGTTTGGGAAAAATCTATAAGATTTTCTTTGGTAAGTTGCTGATAAATTAATCCCGGAGGTAGACTAACAACATGATTTGGAGTCTGTTTCATTTTTTTTTTAATTGAAAATTGAAAAAGGACAATAAACACAGGACTTATGCAATCAATCTCTCGGTAGGGTGCGTTATTAACTAATTATACTAATTTTGCGTAAGTCCTGTAACAATTAACAATTTTCAAATTAATGACTAAAGTAAGCCTAAAAAGATTGGATCTTTCTCCTGGTAGGATAGAAATGGTACAGGACCAATGAAATAGGGTGTACAACCTAAATCCACAAAAGTGTTACGGATACAATAGCGGAAAAACAAGGCTGTACCAGCAGAGCCTTCTGTTTCTGATGTATCCCAAACTACTACCTTAAAGGCATCGCCAAAGGGGTGTCTACCAGTGGGTTCCATCCCATCATTTATTTGTCCTAAAAAACCGGAACCTCCCTGAACTTCTTGATATTTACCACTAATCCACTGCTTACCTTTGATACTTGGTTGACCAGCTAATTCGATATGAGCACATTCACTGTCACAGGGAACTTTAAATCCTTCTTGATCACTACCGGAAATGGTATTATAGCGTTGAGATTCAGCTATGCCAAAGGCAATATCCAAAATACCAATGGCGCTTCCTTGTGCTTGAATCGGATTGGGAAATTGGGAAAATGGTACTTGGGATAAGCCAGGAACTTGAGCGATATTGGTATTCTGCCAATCCTTAAATGCAGCCAAGGGAGCAACATCAATACCAGGTAGGGAATCTAAGGTATAACCTGATAGGTCAAGGGTGTCAAAGGAAAGGTCTCTGAGGTGGGGTGAGAATGCTAAAAAGTCTCCTAAGGTTTCTGTTGGGTCAAAGCTACTGGCCAAATTGATCGATAGTAAACCAAAGACTGGTTGCAGCTGTTCTATAGTATATCTCTCCAAATCAGGGATGGCGTCTACTAAGCTACCTAAGGTTTGGGAGCTCATTAACCCAAAATCTGCTAAGGAAAGATTTCCTAAGTCGAATCCGGTTAGGGACATAATGTTATTCAAGCTAAAATTTTGTAGCTCAAATATCTGCTGAAAGTCTCCTAATTTCATATATTGGTCTGGTGTTTGACCAGCTAACCATATCCTTGATGGGTCATAACCTACGGCTTTAATCACGTCTGAGGAGGCTTGAAAAGAACCCCCTTGAGAAATACCGGGAAAACTTCCGAAGGTGACTTGATTCCAATTTGGTAGTTTAGTTCCCTCCCAAGCGGTGGTTGGCAGATAGTCTTTCAGAGGATAACTTGCAGCATTTAATGCTACCTTGGGTTTTACGTTTGGTTTTACGTGTGGTTTTACTTGTGCTTCTACCTTGGGTTCAATTTTCGTTTCTTTTACTGGTAGTTTACTGTTTTGAACAGGAGTAAGAGTTGCGACCGCTGTTGGCATTCTTAATCCAGAGGCAATAAGAATACCAGAAAGTAAAAAGCAAAGACCTAAGCCAGTGACGAACCAATATAGTAAAATAAACCCTTTTCGCCTATGCTTATCCATTTGCAACCAAGGTTTATTTTTATTGGATTTTCTCTGATGCTTACTGCTCATTATTTTTCTCCTGGATTACGACTTCTTTAGTTAGGACTTCAATGGTGTTTTTCTGTTCATTCATTTGTGAAATGGCTGTTGGAACAGTTGGACGACGACCCATTTTTTGCAATTTATCTGCCAATTCCAAAGAAATACCGGCTTGAGTGGCGGCATTTGAAATAGTCTGACCGTCTTTGATAAAAACTACGAAATTATCTAACTTTCTATGAAGTTCTGAACCCTTGACTAAAAGTCCTTGTAAGGTTGCTCGAAAGATCCCCCGCTCTATGGCATCGACGACTATAAAGTCTACGGAAGGAGTAGGCTTATTAAACTCAATGACTACTTCGCTAGGTCGGTCAGCTGGAGTCACTTTAAATAAGTAAATTTGCCTACCCTCAACAGAACGAGTAACTACTGTCAAAAGTGTGCTATTTGTCTTTGGTATACCAGGAATATCAAGTTGTTCAATCCGGCGCAAATGAATTACAGTTGCCTGATTATACTCACAGTTTTTTTTAGCAACTAAGTTATCTAAGCAACCATCGACATCAACAGCAACGAATGAGGGATTATCAATCCAGAGTTTTTCAATAACTTCCCCAGTAGAAATGAAACTGATATTTACTCCATATCCTGGAGCCAATGCTACTGGAATTGGGCTATTTTGAGGCACTGAAGATTGCCCAGAAGAGGTTAGACTTACCCGTTTGACTGCTATAGCTGAATTACCAGGATCTGCCCAAGCTGGCTTAGCTAGAAAAAGGGATAAAGCAAATAGTAAAAAAATCTGAGTTTTGGCTGGGGTAATTTTTAACTCTTGACCTAATTTGATTTCCAAGGCTGAAAAAAAATTAGTCATGGCTACTTACAAGCTCCTAAAATGAAAAATTCAAACGTCAAAATGTATAGCAATGGCAGTATAGTTTAGGACATACTATTGTGTTTTAAAGGGAACAGCGGATCCCCCCTAACCCCCCGCGCGGAAGGGGGGAACAGCGGATCTGGGAACAGGGAACAGAAATATGTCTTAACTTTTACTTCGATTGCTATAAGTATTGTCTTGATCCAGTCCCTCAGCTATCAGCTAAGTCCGTCTTCTGAATTCAGGGTTATGAATTCAGAAGACAGGCTACTACAGCTCAAAGGGTGTGTTGACAAAAACTTGTACGGAACTCCCGGCACCCATATACCACAATTTGGGCAAATTTTGTAGTCGGCGTGTTGCTGAAGCATTACGCTCTACAATGTCCTGAGCAAGAGGTTTAAACCCTCCCTCAAGCACTGCTCCCCATAGGTTGCGGTCTCGACTAGTGAAGGTGCTAGACTGGCTTGAGCCAAAACCACTGGAGGTGATAATTTGACTCCGTTCAGGTTGATTGAGTACTTCTCCGACTTTGGCAGCAGAACCAAACAAGAAGGCGATCATGTCATTTCTGGCGATATCATCAGAACCCCGATCCCAGACATTCGCCACCATGGGATTACCCTTATCTCCTCTGAGACTAATCACTCCTGGGGGTAACTGATATTCTTGGTCATCGATGATTAATGCGATCGCATCACTATTGACTAGTCCACTATCATCAACCATGTCACAGAGAAAGACAATTTTGGTACCAGCTTTGAGCAAAACTTGGTTATCTTGATCCACTAGAGGCTCACTCAGACGCACCACAAATCGTTCATCCAAATTTGGTTGTTGAGAATTTCGAGATAGGTTCGACTTTGTCCAAACAATTGGTGTAATTAATTCTCCAGCTGCTTCTTGACCAAAGGAAAATAGCTTCCGTCTGATCGGTCTCCCAGCTAAAATACTGGCTTCTTCTGAGATAGCAACTTGATCAGCAAAGATAACGGGAGATCCATTAAGGGGTTGGGGAGGATTGGGAGAGTTGGAAACTCTCTGTACAGCTGGAATTGAGTATGTACTAGCAATAGTAGAGCGTCCCCTGATCCCATTGTTTCGTTGGGCTACTGCTTGTGTTTGTGGGCTTGGTTCCATCATCGCCACATTTTCCTGTGGCGCTTCTGGAGTATTCACCGAACTCAAACCATAACTTCCCAGTTGGCTCAAAGCCAGCCATTGCTCCATGGGATCTATCTTTGGTGCTGGGGCTGGAGGAGGTGGAGGAGGTGTTGGTGCTTTTGCCACAGGGGGTGGTGTTGGTGCTCTCCGCACTGGTGCTGTCCGCACTGGACGGGGTGGGGGAGCTTGACGAATTACTACTGGTTGCTGCACTGGACGCGGTGGTGGGGGAGCTTGACGAATTACCACCGGTTGCCGTACTGGACGGGGTGCTGGACGGGTTGATGCTCTTACCACAGGAGGGGGTGGTGCTGAACGCACTGCTGGCCTAGGACGAGGTGGTGGAGCTGTTTTCGGTGATGGGGGTTCTTCTGACTTGGCAAGCTCTATGGTTGTTTTTGGTCTTTTTTTCTCTTGAATGGCTTGGATCTGTTTTTGTTGCTTGGCTAGGGCTAATTCAGTCTTCAGTCGTCCGATTTCAGAATCGGTCGCGTTTTCCGCTTCGTTATCAACACTGGTGGGAATCGGAGTAACTTTTTCGACCAATTTCTTCTTAGAAGACAAGGAGGTCATCCCTGTAAAAACTAATCCGGCGACTACAGCAATTGACCCAGTTACTGCACCAACCGAAGCACCTTTTGCCCAACCAGATTTGGCGAATTCCGCTTGGGTAACATTTAAGTCTGGATCTAAATCAGCGGTACCATCAGTCGATGCTATTACCCCCTGACTGCTAGGATTTTTTTCTTGGTCATAACTAGTATCAAATTGTAACAACTCCGCTAATGATTCTTCTGTCCATGTCGGGGCGGTATTCTCTGCACCACTGTTCTGCTGAATCAGAGTTTTTTTACTCATTTCTTCTTCAGATTTATGTTCGATGCTTTGGACATCAAAGTCTTTGAGATCTGATAGCTTCATAATTTCTCCCAGTTGCTGTAGTTATTCCAGTTGCTGTAGTCATTAGTCGCACAACACTGATGTATAAACAGGGACGGATGCACGGATTATTGGACTCTTGGAATCAGGACTATTCGACTCAGGATTCAGGTTTATTTCGAGTCTAAATCCTTGATACTGACCACCTCCAAACCTTTCTCTCTAGCCTTAGCAATAATTGGAGGTAGACTATCGTCTGCCATACCTGGTGAATACTTAGGAGGCTCCACTGCCCGTACATGCACCTGTTTGTTGAAGGGAATATAGGTAGGCAAATTATTGGTAGTATCTAGAACGGTTAACGTGCCAACCAAATCGATTGTCCATTCCCCTTCTTTTATTTTAATAGGTTCTCTGACAAATTGGGGGACAAAAGCAAATTGTGTTTTGCCCTTAAATACGTTGGATGGCGTTAAGTCTACTAACTTTAATAGAAACGGATCACGAAAATCATCGGCTAAGGCAAAGCTAGCTTTCCAGGCTTGAGTAGATATTTTACCTCGACGCCTACCTTTGCCATGAATTTCTACTCCTGGATCAGAGTCTAAGTTAGAAAAGGGAACGCCATCTTTTCCAGGTAATCGCCCTGTCCAAGTAAACAGGTCACTCATGGTTTTAATTGTAAATGCTTTAATTACCTCTGCTGTCCGTTCTTTATTCCCAATGGCTTCTACGGCAGTGGTTTCACCAGTCTTCAATTGCACTAAGGAAGGAGCTGGCTTATTAGCTAGCCTTGCTTGAGCGCCATACAACAGGGCTAGGAAAAACAGAATTAAGGTATTGTAAGCAAAGTTGCTGATTAAGATAATTCCCAGACTATCCGTCACATTGAAACTGGATAACCAAGTACTCTTCTTACCTCTTTGGAGAAATTTAAGCTTATTCTGAGGAGAACTATTCGTGCTGTCCATTTATTTCAAGCCTCCTAATACAAAAGCACTGAAGGAGTTTAAGCTATTAAAAATAGCTAGACCTCCTCCAGCGGCTAATACTAACGCTAGGATGGGGGCAATCAATCCAGCTACAAAAGCAAAAACTAATGGGTTATAACTCTCAGCATTAACAATTAAGGTGGCGACTAAACCAACAATAATGTTGTAGCATATTTTAACTAAACCGATGGAGAAAAAGCTAATTAACCAAGCGTAAATCGCCTTAGCTCCCACAGGTAATAATGTGGCCCCAACCGCTAATGGACCTAATAGTCCGGTTAGCAACATGGAAACTTCTGCTACCCACTGAAATGCCATCCCAATCGACATTAACCAACCCGTTACTGCGGTTTGTAAAGCAAAGCCAACTCGTTCAGTAACATTGAGAGGGTTAAGCAATGAACCAATTTGAGAGAGAAATGCCTGAGATGATGGGTTTAACGTTCTAGAAAACTCCTGTGCTTGTTGCTCTGCATTTGTTAAACAATCCACCTGTTGTTGAACATCGACGATAGCATCACATTGAGAAACCAAGGAATCAATAACCGCCTTCGCCCCAATATTTTCTGTCACAATTTGGTAGGATTCTTGCAAAGAAATTCTGGCAGATGCGTTTTGCAGTAGTGAATTAGACGTATTGTTGATTACACTTCTGAGTCCTTGGGTGCCATTGGCTAACATTGCTCCATCATTGGCTAACAAAACCGCGACTAATAAGGGCCAGATGATCTCAGACCACATAATTGGCTCATCGTATTCTATTAAGGCTTTTGCCCATTGAGTCATGAATAGAACTAAGCTTCCCACGGCAAAAAACACCCCCAGTTTAGTGATCACAGCATACAACCCACCTCCGAGGACTTCACTCCACAGCTCATCCATGGCTTGTGCGATCGCAATTTGTCCGGTACGACCATTCTGGATAATTTGGGAGGCTCCATTACTAAATTGAGCGATTAAGTTGGGGGTGACTATCATTTAATGACTACCTCTTGACGTGATTAGTGATGGGATGAGCAGAGTGGGGAGAGTGGGGAGAGTGGGGAGAGTGGGTAGATGAGGAACTCACAGAGATCGGCAGACGGAGGAAATCCGGAAGATAAGGACAAGTAGACATGGCGATCGCTACACATGGGGATAAACAAATAAGGTAGGAATAGGGACAAGCAGGTAAGCCAGACCAAGGAGACATAGGAGAAATAGTTTTGAGTGGGAAGTATTGAGTGCGGAGTAATGAGTGGGGAGTATTGAGTGCTAAGTGCTAAGTGTTAAGTGCGGAGGGTGCGTGAGTTCAGAATTGATAATAATTGAAGAATTCTGCATCCAGATAACTGTTGACGGTCAACGGTTAAGGATTAACAATTAACGATCAACGTAAGCATTCAGCCGTCAGGTATCAGCTATCAGCTATTGCTCCTAGGCCACGCTACTTGAGGTGCTAGCAAGCGCTTTAACTGCACGGGGTCGGATGAGTAAAACGAGCAGGGATTTTCAACCAGCCGTACCAGCCCGTAAGCTTGGTTTACTACCTCCTGTTGATTAGCTGACGGCTGACAGCTGATAGCTGAATTCTTACCAGTCAACGGCCAACAGTCAACACCCTAGCTAACTAAAACAAGCCACTTAATGAGGTAATTCTCAAAGTTTCCATACCAGCGCCCAGTTTTTGGTATTGATCTGCCTGAGTTTGTCCATCCAAAGCACGAGAGATATTGCTCTGGAGCATGTTAGAAATTTCCTGTCGTTGCGCTTCCTCAACGGTAGCGGCTTGCAAGGAGCCGAGTATGGCGGCTTGACGAGCATTCTGAAGAGCGACTTCTTTGATCACATTCTGGGTAACTGTCTGATTTTGAGCTGTTTGTGCTGATTGCTCTACCTCTGAAACGGTATTCTGCATTTGCTTTAGCTCCCGGATTGACTGCTCCTGTCCTTCTTGACTCAGAACACGAGAGGCTGAGGCTCTAGCAACTTGCCTTTCTACTTCATTAGCAAGTTTGTCTCCTTCATAAATTGGGTAATCGCTTGTTTGGAGACTTTCCTCAATTGACGCTCTGACGTCTTCCACATCGGGGATACCTAAAACTCCCATGGAATCTTCCAATGCTGATTTCAAATCGTTGTCTATGGTTTCTGGTAGATTGGTAAACTCATCTAAGAAATTTGTAAAGTAAGACTTAACCTTCTGAAATTCCTCAACAAACGAGTCAACAAAACTATCGACAATTCCACCAGAAGCATAGGCTGGTTTAGGAACTGTTGTAATTAGGGTACTAATAATTAACAACTGTATCCAAGTTTTGGTCACATTTTTAGCCATGATTGAACTCCTAGATTGAATATTTACGAAAAAATGCTGAAGGCTGAAAACTGAAAACTGAAAGCTAAACCATATAGCACTACCCATTGAGATTAGGACATTCCTAAACTCCGAAACGTAAGTAATCGCTTACTTTTGAATTCTGACTTCTAACTTCTTACTTGCCCGTAGCGCTATAAAAGCGTATCCCTGACTTACCTAGATTATATCCTATTTTTATGGCTTAATTATGAAGTCGAACTTTTGCTCTCGGATCGGGTAACTTTGAATTCACAACTTGGACTTCTGAATTACGCATTTCTGCCATTTTTTTACTAGCATAATGCATAGCCATAATTTTATCCTGGGGATGTAAGCGCATTGCTGTCTGACGAATTGCTGATTCTTCAGGATTATTAGCAACAGCTGTTAACAGTGCTGAACCGGGATAAAATCGACAGTAGGTGTAAATCCCATTGTCATCGAGTAACCATTGAGAATACATTCCTTCTTGTTTAGGAAAAAATCCTTCTGTGGCATTTTTGTTAATAATCTCTGAAGGATATTTCAAAATATTAACAAAGCTATCCACTGCTGTTGGTTGAATCCTCCCTACTAAGCGTGTTGTTATATTC
The DNA here is from genome assembly GCF_010672795.1 of Moorena sp. SIO1G6. Lineage (NCBI taxonomy): Bacteria > Bacillati > Cyanobacteriota > Cyanophyceae > Coleofasciculales > Coleofasciculaceae > Moorena > Moorena sp. SIO1G6. The sequence continues at coordinate 9,297 of NZ_JAAHFZ010000076.1, read as the reverse complement.
TGAAAAATTTTCGCTGCACTGGGAGACTTGGAAATGGTATCTGGATCTTGAGCGGATAAAATTACCCGAATTCCTGCTTTAGCTCCATTAGCACACAATCTGCCAATTAATTCAGCAATGGAATTATACTGGAACAGAATCGGACTTTCATCGATGAAAAATATACTCACCGGCGAGGCTAAAGAACGTCTTAAGGCTGCTGAGTAAATCCCTAAGGAGAGTAGTGCAGCATCTTCGTCACTACTAATATTCCGTAAGGCAAAGACTAATAACTGAGCATCACTTCTAAAGGTAGAAGGACGACTAATCGCTTGTCCTACTCGGCTATTGATCCAATACCTCAGTCGCAATTTGACTTGATCCAAGCCTTGAAGGATATCCCCAGATACAGAGGTAACTCGCAATCTCTCTAAGGAACAAAAATCAATAAAATCTGCAAGGGTAGGCATTAATTGCCATTCTTGAGAGTCTAAGCCATTGATATTTGCTGCTACATAACGGTCATGGATTTGATCATCATCAAAAAAGGCTTTGATTGCTAAGCTTAACATGGCTCTGATGTTATCCGTATAAGTCCGGTCATGAAACGTCGTGGAGCCAAGAACCATTAGCATTAGTGCTTCGACTAAGAATTCTTTGTATTCTGTAAGTCTCTCTTGTTGTAGTTTACCATCTAATCCCTTTAAATTGGGCAACTCGAAAAGATTAACTGCCTCTCGACCAATATCAAAATAAGCTCCTTTATCCCCGAGAAAAGCGGTGTAGTCACTAAAGGTAGAACTGCCATCGGGTTTTGGATAATCCATAGCTGAGATGGGTATACCATGAGCCAAGGCTTGGGTAATAATTCCTGATGCCAAAACAGATTTTCCACTGCGGGTGGTTCCGAAAATACCTAGGTTTTTATGCTGTTTGAATAAGTCAATAAAAACTGGCGTACCCCCTTCAGCAGAGATTAATTCAAATCCCGTTCTATCCACTGTCCGGGTTTTGACTACTGGCATTAAGCCTGGTGCAATATGGCTTAAATAGGTATGCGATCGCTTAAACGGACGCATTAATAGTCTGCTCCAGGAAATTGGTAAGGTTTCTAGCCATATTTTCCAAGGATACTCGCTCTCCCTTACCATCCAAGCTGGTGGCGGAAAATAAGATTTTAAAGTATAACACGCCTGATCTAAATCTTGTGGAGAATCGCGATGAACTAAGAAAACAACCGAGACATTAAATGGCACGGCTCCTTCATAGATAGCCGCCTGAGCCTCGACATTTTTCTGAATATTTAATTGTGCTTTAACATTAATCGTATTTTTCTCCTCTGCATATTTTGAGGAGACATTTGCCTGTTTCGTCAGCGAATGCATTTTGCTGGTTACTGTCTTAATGTTCGCTTTGGAAATCTCACAAAAACAATCGGTGTCATAGACCTCATCTTTTGCCATGACTTGCCAGAGATAGCGCATTTGGGATTCTTTATTCCTCCACCCCTCAGGCTTGTCTAAAAAGAGCATGACTGCGGTATACTGGTCTTTGAGATTAATCCAACGTCGATCAGCAAATGGAATAGCGGTATAGTCTTCCATTAACAGAGAAACCGGGTGGATTTCTGAGTAAACCTCTTCGGTAACTCCAGCTTCAGTTAAGGAAAGCAACTGGGGAACTGAACGAGGTGGTGTATCATTAAATCGCTGCCACACATAATTCCAACACTCTTGAGCAGAAAGAGGGCGAATCGATAGACCCATTTGATTGCTCAACAGCCTTTCCCAAAATTGATAGCCATTATTAAAGGCAATCTCTATCACTCTCTCGATCTGCTGTTTTTCATACTCATCCAGCTTGCCAATAAATCCGTTCCACCACTTGGTAGCTGTCATCAAAAATTCTTCGATTTTATCAGATGCTCCCTCTCGACCTGATTCTACGGTATAGGTAGCAAATAAATACAATGTCTTGGGCTTTCTAATCCCCCCTTTTGTCAAGTCTTGAATTCGCTTCTTTTCTCCCATGATTAGGTACTTTAACTCGTTAGAGTCTGTACCCTTAATCAACTGACTCAACGTGTTTTGTCTATCAGTGTCATCAGTGAAAGACTTTAGGTGAATCGTGAGGGTTTCCTGCTCTGGGAAATCTTTTAACCCAGCTTCGATGGCATCAAAAACCGGGTCAATTAACTCCTGCCGTAAGGTGGTGTGAATGCCTCGACATTCAAAACCAAACACAAATTTATAGGAAGCTTCTCCTTTTCTGAGAATGTATGCCCCAACATCAGACCCATCAAGTCTGACTTCTAGGAAACTAGCTAACTTACAGTCATCCTCGAACGGCTTTAAGGTTTTCTTTTTACCATTTCCTACATCAACCCGCTTCTTTCCCATCTTTTGTTTAGCTTGATCGTGAGCTTGAGTTGTTGTCATACTTTTTAGCCTTTGCCCTTTGCTTTTTCCCGTTTAATCTCTAAAAGCCTTTGGTATCTACCCATTCCTCTTGTCCATTGAGGTACAGGTATAAACTTAGAAAGAAATTTCCAATGGCTAGAGGAAGTTAGCACCCACCAAGTAGACATACCCCAAACTCCGAAACAAGATGTCCATACCCAACTAGCTCCTAGTACTCCCTTGACGATGTAATAGGCAATTGCCCAAATTATTGCCCAGGGGATAAACTGATCGGCTGGAATAGGACCAATTTTCGGTTTTTCATCAAGAGTTCGGTTAACACGACGGAATTGTTGCTGTGAATTATTTGCCATAGGTCAAGCTATTTTGGATCAGACTTGCCAACTATCAGTGATTGAAACAACTTTCAATCTCAATAAAACCCTGACTACTCATCCCTTCAGCTAGATAAAACTCAACAGGCAAATTAGATATAGCGTAGTTTATGCTCCTGTGCCAGTGATGTAGCCTGCTAAAAGATCACCCAATGTAACTACAATCAAAATGATGATTGGAGTACGGGCTAGGGTTTTCCAGTCATCATCTTGTTGGGCAGCATTGACTACTTTGACCAATGAAATGCCCAAATAAATTAGGAATAGTGCTCGTAAAACGTTAAACACCAGGGACACCAAATCGGCGTCTACTTCAGGAATAGCACTAGTTAGCCAATCTTCTGCGACTTGGAAAAACTGGGCATGGGCTGGCGCAGCGGTAAAGTCCAACATAAACCACAGAAAGGCGAATAGGAAAAGACAGGCTCCTAAACCATATTTCCTGACTAGCCGTTGAATTTGATTCCCAGAATTACTAGGTTGGACTCCAATCCACCTCACTCCCACAACTAGACACATCAAAAATGATACACCCATCAAAGGAGTGACGGAGGTACTGATATAGAGATCCAATGCCATGGCGATCGCAGCCATGACCATTAAATAGCCCAAGGGCACTTGCTTCAACTGAGCAAACAACTGAGCAAGCAACTTAGCAAACATAGTTTCTTTACTTTTCCAACGCTGTTGTTGACGAGGTGACATCGCAACAGAGGACTTGTTCACCATGGTGGATTTTTCTTTCCGTAATTTTTCTGACTCTTCTTGTGATACAGAAAATTTTTAAATCGCAAAAGCGATCCCAGAGGAATAGTTCAATTTATTTTCATTAATAAATGTTATTGAGTTAAGGAGCATTTTGAATAAGCTAAATGATTGTAATTGTTTCACCTCAAGCATTACAATTACTTAACCTCTCAATATCATTGGCACAGCTCGTCAACAGTCTCAAAATGTTACTCGTCCAAAAGGAATAGATAAATAAACTAAATTTTAAGAAAACTCTGAGAAAAGAAAAAAAACTTAACAAAAAAAACGCTGAAACCCAACCTATAGGTAGAGGCGTTAGTGCTTAGTAGTTAATAAGCTATTTTGCTGAAAAGTAAACCTAAGCAATTAAAGTGTAACAATTAAACTTAAGATATTAATGGATCAAGTATTTATATTTGAGTTGTGAACATAGGATTGAAGTAAAAGGGAGCAGGGAGCAGGGACTGAGGCCGTGGGCTACGCGGGGCGCGTTCGGAGCAGTAGGAAAGAGCTTGGAGGATTTTTGGTGTTATTAAAAACCGCTGCATTGCTATTATCTATTCCAAAGTTCCTTCTTCTGACTTCCCTACTCCCTCAGTGCGCTTGACCCGTAATTAAATTCGCCACGGGTCGCACCGCTCCCTACTCCCTACTCCCTACTCCCTACTCCCTACTCCCTACTCCCTAAAACCTAGAACTTTGTAACTCACCCAATTAAGAACTGCTGTATCTACTTCACCAAACCACTGCGAAGTGCTTGTACTGCTGCTTGTGTTCTATCGTCACAGCACAGTTTCCACAGCACAGACCGAATGTGAGTTTTAACTGTGCCAAGACCTAGTAATAATCGCTCGGCAATTTCGTCATTTGTATAACCGGCTACGATCAATTCCAAGACAGTTAGCTCCCGTTCAGTCAGTGGATTTTCCCTAAGAATCTGATAATAGTCAGGCTCACAGGAATTGATTAAAGTAATCCCAGAAAAATTATTACCCGGTGACTTGATACTGTTTTTTAGGAGATAACCAGCTATTTCTGGATCAATCCAGTGTTGCCCTTCATAGGTAGCTTTTAAAGCATCTAAGAAAGTACTGGTATCTACATTAGTTTTCGGAAAATTGATCCGTTTTAGATAATAGGAATCTACCCCAGCCCCAAAAGCGCTGATCACAAATTCTTCTGATGTGTCCCAAGATAGCAGCAATATGTTAGGAAAAAATGCCACTTTCCAATTTCTGACTAAGCGCAATAACGCATCAGTATTGGTTGAAGGCTCTAAATTAATGACTACTACGTCCGGGTTAGATTTTTTTAAAAGGGCGGCCACATGACGCAAGCTAGAAACTTGAGACACTAAACTGACTTCCTTGTACTGCTCCAAGACTTTTCTGAGACCCAACTGCGCTAAATCACCCCTCTCAATCAGTAACACCCGAATTTTTTTGATTACGTTCATAACCATTTAGAACACTGATACCGAAATTGACAACTTAGGATGTGTTTGCTGACCTCACAACCAAAAAAAAAATGGAAGCGATCGCGCTCCATAGCTCAAGATTGGTCAGCAAGCTTGTGATCACGAGTCGCCACCTACCGAAATTGTTTCCATCGGTTGATTAGCGCTTTGACCCAATATTACTGATGATACAACTCCGGACTATTTTACCGGCATTGCTGAGGGGCAGAATGAATATGAGGTGGTGCGTTACGGGCAGCAACCTAACAAGGCGCGTTAGAGGCGCTCAGACCCGGCCCGTCCCTAACGCACCCTACGCAACTATTAATAGTTGAAGGTTGACAACACCATGTCGTCAACCTTCAAAACCACCAAAATATTTCCCTTTTTGGGCTTATTTACCCTTAGTTGGATTTTTGGCTTGCTCTAAGGCAATTTCTTTAAGGGCTTGATAAGAGTTGATATTAGAAGCACCCTCAATTGCCTTGACCGCTAAATCCTGAACTTGTTTGAGGGCAGTATCGAGTTGCTGGGAAAGACTGTGTATCCGTGCTGATGATTCCTTTATTGTCTGTTCCAGGGATTCAATTCTTAGCTGATAGACACGATTATTTCCTTCTAATTCCTTATTCTGTAAGTCGGCTTGAATTTTGACCTGGTGGCTAGCAATCGCTTTGCCTTCTTCTTGGGCTTTTTTGATAGCCACTGATTTTTCCTGGTCGAAGGCTTCTACCTTAGTTTTTAATTCTTCAAACTGCTTCTCTCGCTCTGCGATCGCATTTTCCCGCTCTGCCCATTGTTTCTCTTGTTGTTGCCTCGTTTCCTCCAATTCTTTGTATAAACGTTCTTGGTTATGGTTGTAGGTTTCTTTATCTAAGCTGCGTTGTAGGGCTAAATTATAATCATACTCTTGAGCATCTCGCTTACGGGTTTTATTTTGTTCTTCATTCCGTTCTTTAATAGCTCGTTGCTGTTCCTCTTGTTCTTTGTCCCAGGATTGTTTTAACTGATTTATTTCCAGCTCTAACTCTTCCCGTTTTTGGTAAATTTCTTCATCGAAAGCTTTAGAGCTATTCTGATAGTTTTCAATTAACGTATCTAAGGTATCGTCTTGAATTTCTGATAAATTGTGGAGTTCAGCGAGTTGTTGAGTTTCCTCAGTAACCGCTGTTCTTAATTCTTCTAGTTTAGCCGCTTCTGATGTTAGTTTTTCCGACAACTCACTGACACTACTACCAAACCCTAATTGCAGCTTAACCAGGCTGTCTAGGGTATACATCATTTTGTCTTTCATGACTTTTGCTGATACTGATCCATTAGTTTGCTTTTTTTCCACCGTCGATACTTGAGGAGTTTCCGTTTTGTTCATCTGCTTCATTTCTTTTTCCAAAGCATTTCGTTCTGCTAGTAATTCTTTGTAAGCCTCTAAAATTTCTGCTTTGGTGTTCTTGCTGTTAGGTTTGCGTGTCATACTTTCAAGGTTATATTCTGTTTGACAATTTCTTAACTGCTATATAGCAATTATTATTTGGGTGAGGTACAAAGTTTTGGGTTTTAGGGAGCAGGGAGCAGGGAGCAGGGAGTAGGGATCCCCCCTTGCCCCCCTTGCCCCCCTTAATAAGGGGGGAATAAAATTGAATGTACCTCATGAGTCTAATAATTGCTATAAATAGTCACTAATTTTGATCCTTGCTTCTTGAAGACCCATCAAAAGCTTTCAAAGTCAGGGCTTGGGACTGTTTCAGGGTCTCTTGTAGCTGACCATATAGATTTTCAATTTGTTTATTTTGTTTTTCTATGTGTTGCTCCAAGGACTGAATTTTAACGTCATAACCCTGTTGAGTAACTTCCCAGCCTTTGGTGAGTAAATCAGCCTGTACTTTAGCGTCGTTTTGGACTTTTTTAATTGCTTTATCTTTTACTTTTTTAACGATTTCATCTAGCTCAGCGGGGAAAGCTTCCACTTTCTGTTGATACTCTTCAAACAGGTCTTGAGATTCTTGTAGCTTCTGTTCTCGCTCAGACCATTGCTTTTCTTTTTCTTGATTGGACTCTTGTAATTCTCGCTCCTGGTTACGGCTCAGTTCTTCATACTGATCCGTCTCAATTTTACGCTGACGTTCTAATTCGTATTGATAGTCAGCTTCTTGGCGTTGTCGTTCCCGAGCCAATAATTCGTTTTGTTCTTGACGTGCTATTTCAAAGTCTTCCTGGTCTTTTTGCCAAAGCTTACGTTTTTGCTCTTGGTCTTTTTCGATCTCTTCTCGCTGTTGATCTGCTTTTTGCTCTAGGGATTTTAGCTTTTCCTGGTGCTCTTGATTGAGCAAATGTAAGGCATCAGCTACAACTCGAATTTGCTGAAGGTATTGCAAGTGTTCAGTTTCTACTTTAATCGCCAGCTTTAGCTCATCAAGTTTAGATGCTTCTGAGGATAATTTTTCTGACAATTCATTAACAATGGTGCCAAACTCCAGCTGTAAATCAGCCATTCCTTTGACAATATTATCAACGGTATAATTTGATGCAGTTTCCAGGACTTGTTGATTTTTAGCTTTTTCTGCTTCTTCTTCTTTGGTCGCAATTTTTGAGTCAATATTTTGCCGCTGTTTTAGGATTTGCTCAAAGGCTTGGAAAATCTGGTCTTTGCTGTCTTTTGTGGCAACCATATAGTGTGTTCCTTTGACGAGATTTAGATTTTTTTAATTGAAAATGATTACTTTAAAATTGCTATAGCGCTGGGAATCGGGAATCGGGAATCGGGAATCGGGAATCGGAACCCACCCCTAACCCCTCCCAGGAGGGGAACGGGAGTAGGGAATCGGGAATCGGGAAAAAATAGGTGTGTGTATTTCATTAATATGGAAAACGCTATAGTAGCTGGTGGCTGGTTAGCAATATTCATCCACTAACTACTCCCTACTAGAACAGTGCTCTTAAAACAGTGCTCTTATCTGAGATAATTCCCAAACAAGAGGTTTCTTTATCAGCCAGTGGCTAATGGCCAGTACCCGACACTACCCACAGCGATACGCGTTCGCAAAGCGTGGCCTACGGCCAATCGCTGCTCTAGAATCGTTCGTTGTAGGAGGGATGTGATGGCTCTAGGGGTGTGGGTGCAATGGTTAAGAGGAAAGACTATAGTAGTACAAATGTTCTACTTTATTGTACTGAAACTCCAATGGATAAGTCAAGGGCAAATTGCCCATGCTAGGCTGGAACTCAAGTAGCTTTGTCATAGAAAAACACCTGAAACCCAGTTTATACAAGGGTTTCAGGCTTAATTTAGTCTGGATTTACTCAAATATAGGGAATCGGGAATCGGGAATCGGAACCCACCCCTAACCCCTCCCAGGAGGGGAACGGGAATCGGGAATCGGGAATCGGAACCCACCCCTAACCCCTCCCAGGAGGGGAACGGGAATCGGGAATCGGGAATCGGGAATCGGGAATCGGGAACAGAGCTGGTTGACTGACTTTAGATCATGGCGTAGGTTGGGTTGAGGCAACGAAACCCAACCAAGCGTGAGGTGTTCGTTGGGTTAGCGATCGCGTAATCCAACCTACGGGACAATCAGCATTTCAAGGGTCTTGTCAGTTAATCCTCGGTCCGGGGTGGGTGACCGGGTGTGGGGAAAATAGAAGGGAAAATCCCTCAATTTAATTCTCTCGAAGACATTCCCAACTGATATCCCAGGGCTTTTTTCTTCATGGTCTGGAAAATGTTGTAAAATCCATTAGCGCGAGAAGGGGTTAAACTAGCATTCAATCCTATGTCTTGAATAAAGTCAGGAGATAGGTTGACAATCTCTGTTGGCGTCAGTCCATTCAAGCCTTCAATCAACAACGCTACTAACCCTTTAACCAATTGGGCATCTGAGTCTCCCTGATACAAGACTTTGCCATCATCCAAGTTAGCAGTGATATAAACCTGGGACACGCAGCCAGGAACCTTGTTTTCTGGCACTTTATCGGTTTCTGGCATGGCCTGAAGCTTCTTGGCGTACCACAGCAACTGCTGATACCGTTGCTTGGGGTCTTTGCGGCGCTGAAAACGTTCTACAATCCGAGCAAGAGCTTCTGGTAAAGGGGTTGAGGTGGCTGACATACCCAATGTTTCAAAAGGATTAACCATTTTATTTATAGCAGTTATCAATACCGAATTGATCACTGCTATAAATGCATATTAGCGTGAGCATTCAGCGGTCAGCGGTCAGCGGTCAGCGGTCAGCGGTCAGCGGTCAGCGGTCAGCGGTCAGCGGTCAGCGGTCAGCGGTCAGCGGTCAGCGGTCAGCGGTCAGCGGTCAGCGGTCAGCGGTCA
>NZ_JAAHFZ010000075.1:0-28042 GCF_010672795.1 Moorena sp. SIO1G6 | reverse complement strand
CTTGTGAGTAGATTTTTTTCTGGGTCATAATTGGGATTTTTCTTGACTACCCCATTTACCCAGATTTTTCTGTTTTGTCCAACCCCTTCCCTACTTACTTTTCAACCACTTGTGTCCGTCAGCAAGCCCATTACCTATTACCTATTACCTATTACCTATCTCCAAAGTAAAAAACCTACCCTTGTCAGGGGGTGTGGGTTCCCTGTTTCAGAGCATCTAGAGCAGTTTTTAATCCCGGTTCCGGTTGATGAAATGTCAGCTTACGGCTTGAAGATTGGATCACAATATTTCCCTCAACAGGGGTGAGGGTAATTTCGGGTTTAAGGGAAACAGTTAAGGATGAGAAATTCATTAGTAAGGCTGCATTTAACCTTAACCCAAGCTGACAACAGATAACGAGAATAATTGTTGCGCGTTAGCAACACCCTATGTTAAATTTCATCGGGATTAATGCCCAGCTGTCGTAACCGTTCTGGGAGTTGTTCAGCTCGTTGGTGTTCGAGTTGAGCTTTTTCTTGTATTTCCTAGGTTGCAAAAGCAAGTTCTGATCACAGGCAGCAATCAGTCCAACTTTTGATGCACTGAGGAAACAGATCACAAAACATGATCATGTGCAATTTACGGATATCACCTATTTAAAATTGTTAAATTTCCGCTGAAATTTCAGTAATTATATCGAGGCCACAGCAGCTTAAATCAGGAAATCCTAGATTAGGTCAATAACAAGAGTTTAACTAGATGAGTTAAAACCAGCGGAAAATCAGGGTGCGATCGCTTAGCTGAATAAATTACACTAATTAAAGAAAAAGCTATAGCACTACCCATTAAGATGTTTGACATTCCATAACTCCGAAACGTAAGTAATCGCTTACTTTTAGGTGCGACCCGTGGCGAATTTAATTCGCCGAACGCGCCCCGCGTCTCCTACGGAGAACGGAAAGCGCACCTTTGACTTCTGACCCAAGAACCTTGCTGACTTGCGCGTAGCGCTATATGTTCTCACTCGGGAGATTGACTGACTAACTATGGCGGGTTTTCACTTGGCCTTTAGCACAATCAAGTTTAGGGGCACACACCGTGCGCCCTTAAACTTGATTGGTGTTTCAGTTGATTTGTATTTAACTCCCTATCGTCTGAGAGGTTGTCTGAGAAGTCTCATTTGCTACATCCAAGCCCCCGTTGGTCCCCCAATTCTGGGGGACTTTTAGAAGCAAATTGACTCTTGTTCCCCCCAAGCGAGGGATTGCTCGCTTGGGGGGTCAGGGGGGCAAAATTCAGTATCAAAAAACTTGGGAGATATCCTCTGAGTAATCTCTCTATACCCGATTTGTTCTTAAAAACGTGTTTAGCTTAATTTCCCGATTCCAATTATTCATCCCGGCCAGTCATGAAATCTTTATTGAACTATCTCCAAGCGATCGCAGCCAATGTGGGTTCAGAAAGCCTACCCTATCCTCTAGGGAAAATTTTCCCTTCCCAGTTTCCTCGCCATACACTGATTGGCAGTGTGATGTTAGTCAGTGCGATCGCCGGTTACGCTACTCCAGTATGGGCTGATGCCCAACTCCAGTTGGTAAAAGTCGCTAATGATGCCGATGGTCAGATCGTGACAGAAGTTCCATCAGGACAAGAATTTATCTACACCATCCGCGTCTCCTGTAGTGGGGATGAGGACTGCCAGGATGTGGTGATTACTGACCAACTCCCTCCTCAAATTGATTGGTCTTCTAACAATGTCAGCATCCTTCCTGGACGTCCTGCTACTGTCAACTATGACGAGGATACAGGACTGGCTACCGTTGAGTATAATTCACCGATTCCAGCAGGTTCCCCTGTCAACTTGGAGATTCGAGTCCAGTTTCCCCCCGGTACGACTGTAGACAATACACCAGCGATTAACCAAGCCCAAGGGACGAGTGCTAATGCAGGGAATGCCACCTCCAATGCTCTAACGGTTACCTCTGATGTCGATTCAAACGCTGCTTTAAATAAGTGGACATTGGAGAAAAATCGGGTGATTCCTAGCAATGGTGATCCGGCTCTTGATTCACCAGTGACCTATGAGCTTGAGCTTTGCCATGCCCAGAATCTTGAGAGTGGTATCAACCTACAAAATGTAGTTGTGCAAGATACTCTTCCGGTTGGGTCAAGTTTTGTTAGTGCTACCAATGGGGGTACCCATAACTCCGGGGTTGTCACTTGGAATGTGGGTAACCTCAGTATTCAGAGTGGCAGAAATTGTTTCAACGCACAAGTCTCTGTTGAGTATCCTAGTGGTACCTTCAACACTACTGGTGCCAATAGTACTGTGATTAACCCAGCTACCGCAACAGGAGAACTGATTGATGGCACCGAGTTGAACTTAAATGGTGAGGCTGAACATGGTTTTACAGACCCGAACTATCAAGGCACATTTAATTCTAAATCATTCTCGGGTCAGGTGGCTATTGGCAATGAATTTGAGTTTCGGCTTGACCCAAGAAATACCGGTAATGTACCGATGACTACTCTAACAGTCACTGACGACCTAGATCAAGTCAATGACGATGGGATTAACCTCTTAGATCAGGTGCGGGTCACTAAAATTAGCACAGGCAGATACAACAATTACACCGGGGATGTGATTGTCCGCTACAAAACTAATCTCAACCCCTTGACAGCCGGTACCTCACACCCTCAGAACACCACCCTCACCATTGGGACGGACATCACCTTAGGAGCAGGGGAATACATTACAGGGGTTGAGTTCGAGTACACCAATGTACCAGTAGGTTTTCAAGCTACAGCAAGCAGTAATCGACCAAAACTGTTTGTAGAGGTTCAGCCTGACCGCTCGATGGGGGAGACGATCAAAAACTGTGCCCAACTGACTTGGAAGCCCAATTCACCAACAGACCCCCTGGAAAAGTGCCAACAGACAGAAATCTCGGCATTACAAGCCATCGTAAATCCAAACAAAAGAGACGAAACTCAGAGTGGTCCCTATGCTCCTGGTGACACCATAGAATTTCGGCTACAGTTTCGCAACGAGTCGAGCGCTACCGCAGATTATGTCAATCCCATTATTGCCGATTTACTGCCAGCAGGGCTTGACTATGGGGGTGCCTGGAGGTTTGATAGTGTGGGATCAAGTACTGTGCCCGATAACGCTGAGATCAACTTCGAGGCGATTCCGAACTACAACGGCACCGGTCGCACCTTGCTGCGTTGGCAAATTACAGGAACCCAAATACCAGAGAATAAGTGGCTCAGAATCTATGTCGATACAGTAGTTGAGCAGGGGGTGAGTACAGGTTCGTTGACTAATGAATTATTCATCATGTCCAACGATAGTGTGTTCGATTGCAACAGTAGTAACCGCAGAAGTCAGGATACGGTTGATGTGGATGGGGATGGCATCACCGATGAGACTATTTGTCGAAGAACAGCAAACGTTGAAGTAGCTGCGATCGCAACCCTCGATTCACAAAAGGTAGTTCAGGGTGAGGTCGATACCAGTTTCTCCACTAGTGGCACCACGGTTCCGGGGGGACAGGTAGATTACCAGCTCACTATCACCAATCAAGGCACGGTGCCGATGACTAATATACTGGTAGTCGATATGTTGCCTGCCATCGGCGATACTCAAGTGCTCAATACTAGTTCAGCCAGGGGTTCCCAATGGCGTCCTAATCTCGCTGGTCCGGTTACCGTGGCAATTCCTGGTGTCACTGTTGAATACACCACCAACTCCAATCCTTGCCGTCCCAATCCTAGTGATGGTCAAGACCTCAATTGGCCTAGTGGCTGCGTCGATGACTGGAGTACTACCTTTCCCAGTGACCCCAGTGCGGTTACCGCTCTGAGGTTTAACTTGGGTAACCTGGTTCTCGACCCCCTAGAGTCGGTGATGCTGAACTGGCCGATGCGAGCACCGGCTGGAGCACCAACCAACGGCGAGATTGCCTGGAATTCCTTTGCTTTCGTCTCTACACGAACGGATCAATCCGGTGCCGCAGCTACCCTGTTACCCGCAGAACCCCCCAAAGTCGGAATTCAAATTCAACCCCCCACCCCTGCAATCATTGGAGACTTGGTCTGGGATGACCAAAACGGTAATGGGATTCAAGATAATAGTGAACCAGGTATCAATGGGGTGCTGGTTGAGTTGTGGCAAGACGGGGGTGATGGTCAACCTGGTACCAGTGACGATAGTTTCTATGGTTTTACCTTAACTGCTCCGGATGGTACCGGTAATGATGGCGCTTACCTTTTCTCGGAAGTGCCAGCCGGAGATTACTTCGTTAAATTCATTCCCCCAGACAACCTAAATCTCTCTCCTCAAGACCAGGGTGGTGATGAGACCGCTGACTCCGATGCTGATCCCAATACTGGACAGACAAACGTCTTTAGTGTCAACCAGACTACAGACACCCGTGATTTCGATGCTGGACTAACCTCTGTAGACCCAACTACCGCTAGCTTAGGTGATTTCGTTTGGTTGGATACCGATGACAATGGTACTCAAGATGGGGGTGAAGTTGGTGTCAATGGCGTCACTGTTGAACTCTATGATACTGGTAACACTCTGATCGACTCGACCCAAACCAGTAATGACTTCAATGATAATCCTGGTTTCTATCGCTTCCGGGACTTGACACCAGGCACCTATTATCTAAAGTTCATTGCACCCCCTGGTCATGCTTTCTCTCCCCAAGACCAGGGTGATGACACTCTCGACTCGGATGCTGACGCTACTGGACAAACGGCTAACATTACCTTGAATGCTGGAGACAGTAACCAGGATGTAGATGCAGGAATAGTACCTCAGCCGATCTTAGGGGATTTTGTCTGGATTGATAATAATGGTGATGGACTCCAAAACATTGGTGAATTGGGTTTCAATGGTGTGACGGTTAACCTTTATAATCCTGGTGCTGATGGTCAACCTGGTGGCGGGGATGATACTCTACTTGAAACTACAGTGACTACTAACGATGTGGCTGGTAATCCGGGTTTCTACTCCTTTTCTGGCTTAGCAGCAGGAAACTATTTCTTAGAGTTTATTGCTCCCTCTGACTATGAAATTGGTTTCCAAAATGTGGGCAATGATGACACGATTGATTCTGATGCTGATCCAACTACGGGATATACCGAAGTGTTTGCTCTGGGTGCATCGGAAGACAAACGAGACCTGGATGTGGGGATGATTGCCCTTCCAGTTACATCTACTGGTGAAGTATCGGGTACTCTCTACCAAGACGACAATCCCCAAAACGATACTTTTGACAATGGTGAATCTACTTTACCTGCCAACATTAGGGTAGTCTTATACCAAGACGTTAACAGTAATGATGTTATCGATGCTGGTGATACCCAAGAAGCCACTACTGATACTGATGATAGTGGGAATTACAGCTTCACCAGCTTAGAGCCAGGGAAATACATTGTGCAAGTCGATACCAACGATACTGAGATACCAGATGAGTTGATGTTAGGAACCTCTAATGATATACCGATTGAGGTGACTACTACTGCTGTGACTGATATTAACTTTGGGTTTGATGTTGAAAGTCTCCCCAACGTGATACTGGTCAAACGTATTACCGCTATTAAGCGCAAAGACAGTAATGTTTGGGAATCGTTACCTACATCTGGCTCACCTTTTGTTGATGGTATTGATAGTCCTGGTACTGACAATCATGTTGGAAGCGATCGCGCTCCTGAGGATAATGACCCTAACTGGCCTAATCCCAATGTATATCTGCGGGGATTAATTAACTCTGGCACAGTCATGCCAGGGGATGAGTTGGAATATACTGTGTACTTCCTCTCCAATGGCAGCAATTACGCTAAGAGCCTGCGTATCTGTGACCGAGTTCCGGCAGAAACTACTTTTATTCCGGATGCCTTCAATCAAACTGCTGGTTTCCCAGCTAGTGATGTCGGGATTGCCTTGTTCGAGACTACCGATCCTTTACCCACCAGTGGTTCAGCTGAACCGAATATCTATCTAACTAATATCCCCGATAGCGATCGCGGTCGCTATTACTCACCAGGGACCTCAGTGCCCGCAGGATGTAATGTATCTGTCAACCAAAATGGAGTTGTGGTGGTCGAAGTCGGAGATGTGCCCGAAGCTACTGCACCAGGAGAACCGCCAAATTCCTATGGGTTTATCCGATTCCGGGGTCGGGTCAAGTAAACTGTTACCCCGTCAGTTCTCTGGAATTCGCTAACTTATGATAATAAGAGCAGGCTCCGAGAGGAACTAATTATGATAGCTAGCACAGCTACTTACCAAGTTACCTGGGAAAAGTTACCAAAAAATTTGGGTAATCGCGCCCCGTCCTTATAGGACGGTTTTTTTTGAAATTAAGACTTGACGGTTTTCTAACATCGTGTTATTATAGATGCCTAACGAAAAAAAATTAATGGTCTAGATAAACATGATCTTAAAATAAGTAGATGATGTAAAAAATAAGCTAAGAGATAAGCTTATTGCATAATCAAATCTAACGATTTGGATATCTACGAAAACCCTATGATCAAGAAAAAGTTTATCTAACTTGTTAACTAGATTAGGTACGGTGGGGCACACCGAAACCTGGGTCATAGACCAAGTACGCTTGTGAAGAGGAGACCTCTATTTTTTCTGGCTCCGGCCTGGTTAAACAAGTCACCCCGTGGAAGCAAGAATCCCCGTCCTTCCAGGGCGGGGAGTGTCAACTGATGATTTCGTTCTTGACGACGAACCAGTGGATAATATCAATCAACCATCCCTGGCTGCTGCTCTGACACAAAGTTTGGAAATTGCTGGCAAACTACCAGCTAATGCCCTGACTACTACCAATTATGGCATCTGTGCCACTTTGAATGGCAAAATCGTGGTAAAAGCACCAGATTGGGGATATGTGCCATCAATTCGGGTGTCAAGAGAAGAAGTTAAACGTAATTATACCCCAAGACTTCAAGGGGATATTCCTGCTATTGTCATGGAATTTCTCTGTGATACTGAAGCTGGGGAGTATTCCAACAAGCCAACCTATCCTCCGGGCAAGTGGTTTTACTACGAGCAAGTGTTACAGGTTCCCAACTATGTCATTTTTGAGCCAGACACTGGCGAAATAGAAGTCTATCGGTTAGATGATTCAGGACGTTATCAACTCGAACCACCCGATGCCAATAACCGTTACTGGATTGATCAAATGAGCTTATTTCTGGGTATCTGGCAAGGAACTAGGGAAAACCGAACTGGTTACTGGTTACGTTGGTGGGATCAGCAAGGAGAACTGTTGCTGTGGGGTTCGGAGTTGGTCATCCAGGAACAGCAACGAGCTGAACAGGAACGGCAGCGAGCCGAGAAATTGGCAGCGCAGCTAAGAGCAGCAGGCATCGAGCCAGAGGGATAATTCCTCAACTGGAATATCATATCGATTCCGGTAGCATCGCTCTTGTCAAGCTTGGGTCATTGGTCATTGGTCATTGATCATTGGTAAGCTATCAGCTATCAGCTTATGCGCTACGCGCACGCTACGCGAACAGCTTTCAGCTTATGCGCCTTTGCCAAAGGCCACGCTATGGGAATGGCTGATGGCTGTTCGCGCAGCGTGAGCTAAAAGCTCACGGCTGACGGCACCTCAAGCAGCGTGCGCGTAGCGCATATGCTTACGATCATTGATATTTGATCTCTTACTCAGTTCAATGGAAAAAAGAAACGCCAACCAAAAATTATTTAACACTTAACCAACTAAACATTTCGGCAACAGATAATTTCCAATCTTTAATACTATCTAACACAGGTAAAATTTCTTCATCTGATTTTATTTCTGGCAATTGATTCGGTTGAAATATCATCACTGATTCATCTTCAGGATCAATTAACCAGCCTAAGTCTGTTCCCTGGTTCAGACAAAACAGAATTTTTTTGATCACTTTATTCGCAGATTGTTCAGGAGAAAGAATTTCGATTACCCAATCAGGATAAAGCTCAAATTTATTGGCTATTCTTCCTTTTTCTGTTTTCGGAATACGATTCCAACTAAATACTGTAATATCTGGAACAATAGAACGTCCCCCAAAAGTACATCTTAATTCAGTAAAAGCATGAGCATTTTTTTTCGGTAAAATAAGTTCATTAATCGCTGTAGCAAGACGAGTTTGTAAGGTACTATGTTCTCCTTGAGGAATAGGTTTTTGTTGAATTTGTCCATTGACATATTCAGTAGCAGGTTTGGTTTCAGGAAGTTCTAAAAATTCCGCCAGGGTTAACGTTTGTCTAATTTGATTCACAGCAACCATTGATGACCTCCTGTTTCTTAGATTTTAACTGTTGCTGGATTCAGTTCCAGTTATGCCCACCAGAAAAGCGATGCTCGGTACGAGCCGCTACGCGAACGCACTCTACAAGATCCGTTTACTCTTTCAACCAATCAAATATCTCACCCACCTTAAGCTGCACTGCTTCGGCAAACTCTGGCACGGGCAACACTACCTCTAAGTTCTCAAACAGTTGCACGGATTTATCGGCACTATAGACAAATATCAAGGACTCTTCCGGATCCAATAACCACCCCATCTTAGTACCGTTGTCGAGACAATGGAGAATGTTGCGAATGACTTTGGTTTGGTTCTGCTTGGGGGATAAGATCTCGATAGTCCAATCTGGATGTAGATTGAACGAATTGGCCACTTGGCCATCATGATCACGAGGAATCCGTTCTGTACGAAAGACGGCAACGTCTGGGACAATTGATCGCCCACCAAAGGTACACCGCAGTTCGGGGAATGCCTGGGCAGTTCGCTCTGGCTTTAAAGCGAGTGTTAAAGCAAAACTCAATTCCCGTTGAAGGATGCTGTGCTTTCCTTGAGGCATAGGTTTTTGTTGAATTTGTCCATTGACATATTCACTAGCAGGTTTCGTTTCAGGAAGTTCTAAAAATTCCGCCAGGGTCAACGTTTGTCTAATTTGATTAACAGCAACCATTGATGACCTCCTGTTTCTTCGATTTTAACTGTTGCTGGATTCAGTTCCAGTCATGCTCACCAGAAAAGCGATCGCATTCTCCAAAACGCGATCGCATCTTTCATTCACTACAACCATCGCACTACAAAAGCTAGATTTGCTTTAAGATATCATGGATGTTTGGGATCTTGCTTAAGCAACTCATAGTTCTTATCTGCTAATTCTTGAATTTCCTGTGGCAACTGACGGTAGTATTCCCAAAACTGTGAAGTATTGAAATGCTTTAAATTTCCTGGCACTTTCCCTCTCTGAATTCTTGCCTTGCTTGTTTAATTAGATGATCTAGCTTGCCAGATTCAAAGTCTTCCTCAATTTGCTTATCCCATAGAGATTCATAGAATTCATCAAGCCATTGAACCAGATCTGTTAACTCTCCCGTAGAGAGTTTCATTACTGCTTCTTTGATTTCTGCAACACTCATAAAATGCCATCGCCTTTATCTACTGCATCTATAATTATAATAGTGATATTCCATACCGCCAAATTGGGTAAGGGATGCAGGGTAAACGCAATAATCAATAAGGCTGCATTCTTGTTAACACTATTAATATAAATTGCAATAGCGCTGATAATCAGGGCTTAATATTATCCTAATCCTTGCCCTATATTACATTTTGGCTCAATTTTTATGGCGCTTACCCTGATAACTATAGCAGTCCTAAATTAAAATAATTACCTAAGTACAAATAATTTTACATTCACTACTGACGACAAGCCATAGCTTTTAACTACATCCGAGTTTCCAGTTACCATTGGCAACTTCATGATTCTGGGGTCCATACAGTTTGATCCCCTTGCCCCCAAAAGCCATCATATTTGCTAAGACAAACATCACCTAAAACCTTTGTCTGACAGGCTAAGCGGCGATTTGCTGTCGGAGAATGGGGCGGAAGCGATCGCCTAGCTTTATCTTTCCAATTTGGCTCGGATACTTCCCCGTCTATCTCAACCGCACAGGTACCACAGCTGCCTAATCCTCTACAGTTAATTACTTTAGCGTTGCCGTTGTATAGGGCAACCCCATGCTCTAGTAAGACCTTGCGCAGATTACTGCCCTGGTCACATTCAAAGCTTTTTCCTTGTGCTGTTACTTTAGGCATTATTCAAGATTACTCCTTATCTGTAGCTTATTTTTTAATACAATTGGATGCAGCTATGTTTAATGTTGTGAACAGAGCCAATCTGGCAATACACCAAGGTGCTCTTATTGTTTGATGGTTCTAGATAAGCTGCGTTTATAAATATCTAGATTTTAGATAGTTTGGTCGAGTCCTCTGTCTTGATGCAAAGCGCGAGTGGGGGAAACCCCCGCATTAAGGCGCTGCATCCCTTGATACCCTTGATCTATCAAGGCTTAAGAGATGGGTAACCTTCCTACACTGCTAAGCGCGGGTAAATGTCGGAAGGTTATCTGCGTGCCTTGCCCTTGACTAAGCTTTAGGCCATCAAAGCTTACCCTTAACTATAATTTACATTTCTTTACGATAAACTCAACTATTCTAACTGCCCATGACTTCAACAGCTTCTCACCCGATCTGGATTTACGATACAACGCTGCGGGATGGTGCCCAGCGTGAGGGAATCTCATTGTCTCTCGAAGATAAGTTACGCATTGCTCGGCAACTGGATGAGTTGGGTATTCCCTTCATTGAAGGAGGATGGCCAGGGGCAAATCCGAAAGATGTGCAATTTTTCTGGAAGCTCAAAGAAGAACCTCTCAAACAAGCAGAAGTAGTCGCCTTTTGCTCAACTCGACGGCCAAACATGATCGCTGCAGAAGACCGGATGCTGCAAGCTATTTTAGCTGCAGGAACGCGCTGGGTGACTATTTTTGGTAAATCCTGGGATCTTCATGTTACTGAAGGGCTGAAAACTAGCCTAGAGGAAAACCTAGCCATGATTGGTGACACCATAGAATACCTCCGTAGTCAAGGGCGTCGGGTAATTTACGATGCAGAACACTGGTTTGATGGCTATAAAGCCAATCGAGAGTATGCCCTCAAAACCCTGAGAGCTGCTAGAGATGCGGGTGCAGAATGGCTAGTACTGTGTGACACCAACGGTGGCACCCTACCCGAGGAAATTGCTCAGATTGTTAGAGATGTAGCTAAAGAGTTGAAAGTTGGAAGGTTGAATGTTGAAAATGAGTTGAACGTTGGAAGGTTGAATGTTGACAATGAGTTGAAGGTTGGAAGGTTGAATGTTGACAATGAGTTGAAGGTTGGAAGGTTGAATGTTGACAATGAGTTGAAGGTTGGAAGGTTGAATGTTGAAGGTTCTAACCTACCCTGCGGGAACGCCAAAGGCGAACAACCTGCTAACCTGCAACCTGCAACCGAAACTAACCTACCCTACGGGAACGCCAAAGGCGAACAACCTGCTAACCTTCAACCTGCGAACCTTCAACCTGGAACCGAAACTAACCTACCCTACGGGAACGCCAAAGGCGAACAACCGGCTAACCTTCAACCGGCTAACCTTCAACCGGCTAACCTTCAACCGGCTAACCTTCAACCGCCTAACCTCCAACCCATGTTAGGAATCCATACCCATAATGATTCCGATACAGCGGTTGCTAATGCCTTAGCTGCGGTATCTCAGGGAGCCTGTATGGTTCAGGGAACGATTAATGGTTATGGTGAACGTTGTGGTAATGCCAATCTCTGTTCTGTAATTCCTAACTTACAGTTGAAGCTAGGGTTACGCTGTATTCAGGATAATCAGCTGGCCAAACTGACCCAAGCTAGTCGTTTAATTAGCGAGATTGTCAATCTTGCTCCCAATGAACATGCTGCCTTTGTCGGTCGTTCAGCCTTTGCTCACAAAGGTGGCATCCATGTGTCAGCGGTGGCAAAGAATCCTCTGACCTATGAACATATTCAGCCAGAACAGATTGGTAACCAGCGTCGGATCGTAATTTCTGACCAGTCGGGATTGAGCAATGTATTAGCAAAAGCCCGTAGTTTCGGTCATGACCTGGATAAAAAAGACCCCGCCTGTCGCGAAATCCTGGAACGCCTCAAAGATCTAGAAAATGAAGGGTATCAATTTGAAGCAGCGGAAGCCAGTTTTGATTTGTTGATGCGGGATGCTTTGGGATATCGAGAACATCCCTTTGAACTCAAAGGCTGTCAAATACATTGCGATATGCTACAAGGGGTCAGTAAACCCTACAGTAATTCTGTGGCAACCATTAAAGTATCTGTTAACAACCAGGATATTTTGGAAGTAGCAGAAGGCAATGGACCAGTGTCAGCCCTTGATGCAGCCTTGCGCAAAGCCTTAGTGAACTTTTACCCAGAGATTGCTGATTTTCATCTAACTGACTACAAAGTGCGGATTCTGGATGGTGCTGCTGGCACATCGGCTAAGACACGAGTGCTAGTGGAATCGAGCAATGGAGAACAGCGCTGGACAACTGTGGGGGTTTCCAGTAATATTCTCGAAGCGTCCTATGAAGCTGTGGTGGAAGGCATTGAGTATGGTTTGCTGTTGGAATCTTCAGCAAAAACACCATTGAGCCATTCCCCAGCCCTGAAAGAGCGGTAATTTGCTGTTTGACCCGGTGGTGCGTTACGGGGCGGGCTGTCCCAAAATGGGCGACGAGGCGGAAAATGAGTGCGAGCCCTTCCCTAACGCACCCTACGCAACTAATTTAAGGTGCTATCCAACGTAGACTATCTAGCTTAGCCTTGGTCAGAACCTCAAGGGGAGGTAACTTATGATAAGGCCCTTCCCAGTTAAGGGGTTGATAGACGTATAGGATCGAGGCATTTTCCTCAAACTTACAAAAAACTTTACCAGTGGACTCTTCCACACCTGGCAAGCAGTCTAGTTTCTCGTGTCCAGGAGTGGCGGAGTAGGCTATTCCTACCTTCACATCCTTTGGACCAGGTATGCGATCGCTTAGCACTTCAATCCTGCCGATTTTCTGCTGGGAGATGTCGGCATCGATTTCCACTACCGGGCTATCTTGCCAGTAGGCTCTGAAGATATCGTAAGTTTCCCCTTCAGCAGAGGTGGTTTCTTTTTTTACGGTATAACTGGGCAGAGCACTCTTGATGGTATCAGCATCAAAGTTGCTAGTTTTGTTGAGTTTACCCAAACCTTCTGCAGTCAGCCTGAGATTAGACTTAGTCTCAGGGGGGGAAGGTTCCTTGGCGCAAGCGCCCAGGATACTGGTGACTAGGACTATGGTGGTTACAGTAAACAGTGTTTTTCTATACAATCGTCTTACAGAGTTTATGTTAACTAGTAATTAGATTAGCAAGAAGGTTAAACTTAAACAATAATACTTGTTCTACTTAGCCCAAGACACTACTATCGCACTTTGACCCCAACAACGGTTTTTGAGCGCACCTGTTGTCCAGGAACAAGGCGATGGGTTCCGCCGACGATTACTTGATCCCCTGGTTGGAGGGTACCGCGAACCAGAATGCGGTTACTCTGTGTCTGCAAAATTTCCACATCCCGCCGTTTGACACTGAAGACGTGAGTTGCACCAGAAAGATCCGATTCAGCCAATTCCCCCAAGACGTAGCAAGACCACAAACCACGTACTCCTTGCACTAGAGCGGTGGTGGGCAGCCAGTAACCAGCAGTAGGAATAGTTTCAGCTAATTTCCACCTCGCTACCTGTCCAGGGGAAACTTCCCTGACTGCGTCCCGGTCCAGGGTGAGGACAACGGTTAAGGTACGGGTGCTAGAGTCTAGTTCCGGCAGAATTGAGGAAACTCTTGCTGGATAAGTTTTCTGTCCCTCAAAGGGTGACGGTAGTGATAAACATGTAGTGATGGCCTGATCAACCCAGGGTAAACGCATCTAAATTTGTATCAAAACTTACAGTTAAAAAGTAAACAATAGTATAAAAAATATAGAATCACCCTGGTTATTATCAATAAGCCCAATTTCTTCTCAATTATTGGCCGTGTTATCCTTGGTCGATTTGAGAGTACTCTACATTCTGGTTGCGTACGCAAATCCGACTTTGATTTTTGTTCAAAGTCAACGAATTTTCCGCTGACTTTGAACAAAAAAACTGATTTAGGATGGGATTTATGGGAATTTACCCAAAAAATGGAGTTAATGATATTTTTGTCTGTTACCATTTATACCAAATTAGATGCGTTTACCCTGGGTCATTAATGGTTTAATGGTTTCAATGATTGAGCGTTGACGGGACAAAAGCTTGGCTTTGTTGCATGAATGATTAAGGGTCAAAATGCTCCCCTAAAAGGGAAAAGTTTTAGGAATTGTGGGCATAGCTATCTGGCTTCCCCAAGTGAGTCATACGGTTGAGGGCAGCACAGGCAAGTAAAAGTTCTACCCCTTGGTTGTCGAAGGTGCGACGAGAACAACAATTACCAAAGATAACTTTGAAGCGAAACATCCCCGTTTCCGACAATGAGCGACGGTGGTAACCACTCTCTTGGGGAGCAGGTCAAAGTTGCAGAACAAATGAACTATGTACCATCAGAGGAAGCTTAAACCCATGAGGGGGCTAGAGATTTAGTACAAATGTTCTGCATAAGTGACATGCTCCCCTAACACTTTTCCACCTGTTGGTTAAGCCACTCAAGTAAATGCTTATTAATTTCTTGCGGCTTTTCCAATTGAAGCCAATGATTGCATTTAGATATTTTTATATATTTCCAATCCGACTGCACTAGAGCACTCGATTTCCTCATCTGTTCCTCAGCCATAAAATTGTCTCCAGAACTCCAAATACCAAGAGTCGGAATTTTTATTAAAGTTAGCTGTGATTGTTGTTGGCGAAGTGAAGATAAAATAAATGGAAGTATCGGATTAGCTTTTTCCCAGACTTGAATATAAAAAGGTTTTTTTTCAAGTAAAAATTTTTCAACTACATTTTCTTTGTCGGGGTGACCACGCAGTACCCACCTGAAAATCAATCCATTCATTGCACGATATATAGGGATTGCCACAGGTAAGGGGTTGAAAATGAGATACCAGCTTTTTAGGATTGACTCTAGGGAAAAGTTTTTTACTAATGCCAGAGGATGCCCTACTGATAAGGCAACATATGACACGAGCCGTTCTGGATACCTTGTGGCTAATTCCCAACCTACTACTGCACCGTAATCGTGAGCAATGCAATGGGCTTTTTCCAGATTCAGTGCGTCCATCAATCCGATCACATCAGCAGATAGGGAGGTGAGGGTATATTTATTTAAGTCTTCAGTCTTTTCACTCTGCCCATGACCAAGCCAATCAAGACAGATAACACGGTATCCAGATTGTATCAGAGCCGGAATCTGAAATTTCCATAAAGAACTGTCATCCGGCCATCCATGTAGCAGGATTACGCTATGGTTTCCCTTACGCGAATCTTGGACATAGTATTTACAACCGTTGATTTTGATATAAATTTCTTCCATATTCCCGTTAATCCGAAATTAGGTTGAATAAAACCAGCGAAGGTAGACCGCTACCAGGAGTGTAATTCCTAGCTCAACAATACCGAAAGCAATGACAGCACCCTCTATACCCATTTTTGGAAAATTCTCTACTGCAATCAATAGTACAATTCCTAAGTTCCGCGAGGCAGTCGTCAAGGTCACTGATTTCCGAGTGCGAGTTTCAGAACCACCTAGTCCCCAACCACTGACCAAAGTCACGACGGTAAATAGTACCATAGCGGTAAAGGACAGCCATCCAATACTAAAGAGTATGTCGAAATTTTGGCACAGAACCAGAACCAGGAGTGCTACAAACAGAATATCTGAGAGCCTCTTGACTGGAGAAAGTAAGCGCTTGGCAAGTCGCACACTCTTGTGGCGAATAGCAAAACCAGTAAGTAAAGGAAGTAACTGAAAGAATACCAGGCTCCAAATAATGGGCAGAGTGTTGATGAGTGTATCTTCAACCCCAGCGTAAGTTAAGCGCACCATCAAGGGTGTGATGCCCACTGCTAATATCGATAAAGTAAATGTCAGGCCAATAGCAGAAGCCAGATCGCCACCAGCAATAACAGCTAATTTTGGTGCAAAGGGTGCTCCTGGGGCTGCTGATGCAAGCAAGAGAGTTACTGCTGTAGTTTTTGGTAAAGCAAGCCCCTGTGTGAGTAGCAAAGCCACAATCGGTACAATCAGGAAGTTGATTAACAACGAACGTACTATCAAATCTGATTTGCGAAATGTACGCAGGATACCCTCTACCGTAAGTTTAAAGCTAACCGACAGCATTAGGGTTGTAATGAATAATTGCAACAGAAATGTAACTAGCACGAGCAATACAGCATCTCATCTAATTCGTGATCTTCTCCAGGTAGAGTTTGTTCAATTTCGCCAATTGCGTTGGAATAATCCGATATTAGCTCAGTAATAGTCTCAGAGTTAGACATTACCAGTTCTGCCGGTGTCCCAGATAAAACTCTTTCAAGTTTCTGTTCAAAATTAAGTTTTGCCCAAGTAACAGTACGATATAGACGCTCCGAACCAGAACGTTTAAAAGCACCTTCAACTGCAGCTAGTAAGATTGCTAGAGTAACTACTTCGCCAGTACAAGCATAGAGCCAGCGACTAGCGACACTCCTCTCGGAAAAAGGAATTTTAGAACTAGTGTAGCGATCGTTAATTTGTTCCACCGCTACTTTTAAGATATCAGCAATTTGAGGTGCTTCCAGACCCTGGCAAATAAATTGGTATAATTCTTCGCTTTTATTGCTGATTTTAGAGCCAATAAACATATTCAAGGTTTCAGTAGGTCCTTCATAAATGCGAAGAATCCTAGAATCGCGCAGAAGTTGAGGTGCAATATTTGTTTCGATATAACCCCGACCTCCTAGCATCTGAACCAGACTATCAGCCGCTTGCCAGAAGAACTCTGGACCAACTATTTTGCAGGCAGCATAAGCCTCTACAGGAATAGCAGATCCGTCATCCAGTAGCTTAGCAATTCGAGTTACTAAGCTTTCAACAGCCATAATACCTTCTGTAATATCGGTCAATTTAGCCAGTGTTACTGGATTTTTTAGCAATTGACCTGTTGATATATTTCGGCGTTTTGCATAACGAAGCATTAATTGAGCGCAACGTTTCATTCCCCCAAGACTAGCTGCTGTAATGCATAATCGCCCGTGCATCATCGCATCTTGGGCAGCTTTCATGCCTAAGCCCATTTCACCTAACAAATGCTCTGAATCTACAGAAACCCTATCTAGATAAACAGCATTTTGAACCATACCACGCAACCCCATAGTCAGTGCTTCGGGACCTTGTCGTACACCAGTGGTTCCTTGACGAACTACAAAACCACTAACTCCTAGGTATTGCCCTTCAGCATCAAAGGTCTGGACAAAAACATTGATTACGCTTGCCCATGCTGCGGAGCCAATCCAGATTTTTGTACCTTGCAATCGCCAACCTCCTTGACTATCGGGTGTGGCTTTTGCTGAAATAGCTTGAGGGT
Source organism: Moorena sp. SIO1G6 (assembly GCF_010672795.1). Lineage (NCBI taxonomy): Bacteria > Bacillati > Cyanobacteriota > Cyanophyceae > Coleofasciculales > Coleofasciculaceae > Moorena > Moorena sp. SIO1G6. The sequence continues at coordinate 10,608 of NZ_JAAHFZ010000075.1, read as the reverse complement.
TTGACCCTGCTCCTGGTTCTGTGAGGGCAAAAGCAGCTAATTCTCGACCTGTAGCAATGAGGGGAAGAAGTTCATATCTGAGTTGATCACAAGCATAGTTCATCAAGGGACGAATCCCAAGGACATTATGAACGCCAACAAACGAGGCCAAAGTCGGATCGATAGCCCCTAATTGCTGTATAATACGCAAAGTATCTTGATTACTCAGACCAATACCACCGTAGTTTGGTGGAACCTGCATCCCCAAGAGTCCATGATTTCCTAGATCGAGCACGATATATGGTGGGATGCAACGGCGTTCATCGATTAGCCGAGAATTGATGCGCTCATTTGCGTAGCTACGAAGCCACTTGAGTAAATCATCAGCACGTGCTTTGCTTTGTTTATCTTGAGATAACATCTGTTAATTGCTTCTTATTCCAAAACTATTTACAAATCTTCATGTATTTGTTTTTATTAGTATTTTGATACTTACTTTATAAAGTAGTTTTACCTTCTAAGTTGATCAGGTTTGTAGTTAACCCTAAATACCAAGTAATGAGTCGATCTAAGACCCAATCTGGCAATAGTTTTGATAACAAAATATTGATCTTGGCATCTAATCCGACAACATATCGAGTTTTTGGCCTTTTCTCAATCAGTGCTACCGAAACAGCTTTTGCAACTATTTCGGTAGCCAAACCTTTTTGCTCTAGTTGGCTAGCTGTTATTTTCACAGATTCTAGTGTAGGAAAATAGAGTTTTTTAGCTTGGTCTGGAAAACACTCCCAAATTTGATCGGTTTGCTCGATAGATTTTTTCCAAATTGGTGTTTTTACGGTGCCTACTTCAAGAAGAGAAACAGCAATTTTCCAAGGTTGTAATTCCATCCGTAGGGCATCTGTTAGCGCTTCTAAAGCAAATTTAGAGGCGCAATAAGGACCTAGCAAAGGTGCAGAAACTTTACCGTAGTCGGATCCAATGTTAATTACGCGCCCTTTAGACTTTCTCAACAACGGTAGAAATGCCTGCGTCACTGCAATTTGTCCAAGCACGTTGACTTCAAGCTGTTTTCTTAGCTCGCTTATCGGAAGAAATTCCAGTGGACCTGCAGTAACAATTCCTGCATTATTCACTAAAGCAGTTAGTCCGTGAGATTCCAAAGAAAGCTGAACTGTTTTTACAGATGTTTTGATTGATGATTCATCAGTAACATCCAACATAATTGGGATCACTCTTTCTTGAGTCTTGCGCTTTAGTGCTTCACCGTCAGCTTCTCTACGAACTCCAGCAAAAACCTGATAACCTAACTTATCCAAATAAATAGCACAGGCTTCACCGATTCCACTTGATGCACCGGTAATAACAACTGAACCTTTCAAAAAATTTTGCCTCTCTACCTTAGTTACACAAAAACAATAGTTATCCTAAAACTAATAAATTTCGAAAAATTTATATTTCTAAAAACTTGATATTCACTAATTAAATTTAACTTAAAAATACTCATTTAAGCATGTTTAAATAAACCACTATTTCCTAGCCAAAACTGTTACAGTCTATCAAACAAATTCGCCAGATTTGACCTAAATATTACCTCAGTACCAAACCAATTTCAACATTGTATTCCGTTAAAAATTGGCGTGGTACTACTTTACTATCAACCAACTAATATATAATCATCTAGCTTTCAATATTGAAGCTAAAATGCTTGACATAATTTTGTCTTTTGCCAAACCACAAACCAGTACTTAAAGAAGCAAAAACTAGGATTCCTACTAATGAAGAAGGTTCGGGAATAGAAGAAGGTTCGGGAATAGAAGTAAGAGTGATAAAAAGTTCCGAATTAGCCTCTGGTTCAGTTTGAAAATCAGCGAAAAATATTTCGTTAACAGAAATCGTTCCCTCTGTAAACGAAAGCTCCTGTTTATTTTCTGATATATTAATCTCGCTAAATATATCAGAAATTCCTTCGAAAAATATACTTGGTCCTGCTGGTGCATTTTCTGGTAGTTTAGCAAATATACCTGTGATGGGAAAACCTGTGTCATTGATATATGGTTGTGGAGGAGTAGGTATACCAGGGTTTACATCTGGTACTATGCTTGCAACATTTGGATTACAAATCCCTACAAAACCACAAACTTCTATAGGTTCATCATCAAAAACAGATGGAGGTGTATTGAATGTCAAGCTAAATTCTGTTTCGGTGAAACTTGCTGCAACAGCAAGACTAGAAGTTCCGAAAAAGATAGATGTAGTTCCAAGTATTGCTAATGACAATTTTTTCATTCTAATTAAAAAACCTTAAGAATAGATAAGAAAACTAAACTTCCTAGATAACACCTATTATATAGAAAAATATGATTATTTTTCAATTAACCTCTATCTATGGATAGAAAAAGGTTAGTCGAACCGTAATCTAGTCACTTATGGTACATGGTGGTTGATAGCCCCAGCGATCAAGCCATTTCCCCCATGCTTGTTGGACTATATCCAATTTTTCTTTGGTATAGTGGTAAGTGTTTTGCTTGTAACTTTTTAGGTTACTTATATATTTTTTAAAGTAAGGCAAACCATTCGTAAAACCGGGAAGATTTAATTGTGTATAGATATGTTGTAATGCTTCTAAAGGACAATCTCGAACTTGTTCAAAGCTAACTTCAACTAGCCTGTCCGATGGAAGTGCCTGACATTGACGGTCGTAGGCTTCCATCATCAGTATATATCTTTGTAGAATACCTTTGTGCAATTCTTCTAAAGGGAATAGCTTCTGAAGACGGATATTCTGCGTATGTATCTGGATCATTCTTATGTTAGACTCAAAAATTTCATAGGGGTTACGGTAAATATGCACAAAACGAGCTTGAGGAAAGAGTTGTATCAACGCAGCGATCCGACAAGTATTGACGGGATTTTTCAAAAGCAGAGGACGACCATTAAAGGCAAGGCTAATCTTCTTCAAAAACCATGTATAGTCTTGCTGCCAAGCCACTAATTCTTCTGGATCTATGTCCTCTAACAAAGCGTAACGTCGAAAGAACTCATCAGCTATTCGTGGGAAAATAACAGCATGATAGAAAGAACGGTAAGAGTAAGATAATAACGCTTCTTCCTCCTCTTCGGGTACGTCAAGTCCTACTTTTACTTGGTCGTATCCTCGTTCTTCCGGTAGCCTACTGGCAAACAAGGCTCTAAATCCCTCGAAGATGAAAAAGGTTCTCGAATAGAAAACGTGCATGTGTGTTGGAGTAGCCCATTGAGGATCTTGACTAAGTATATTGTGAAGATGTGTAGTACCACTCCGCCAATGACCGATGATAAACACTGGAGCAACTCTTAGCTGTGTAGCTTCGATGCGAGAACCATAAACAAGGTCTTCGTACAAGGAAAAGGGAAATTCAGCTAGGCTTCCCAGTAGATATAGGCAGGCTCTTCCCAGGTAGGGACGATCAACACCATATTTACTGATGAAAGATAGAAGAGTCATCAGTGAGTTTTTCTGCAAGGAGTCGCGGAGCCTAATTATGGTATTGCCCCTTGCTAATGGGGTTTCTACATAGTTGGTCATAATTCTTTTTTAGGGAGACTTCAAAGACAAGAAATTTGCTTAGCATTGGGGTTGGAGGATCATCTGTGTCAAATGTAGACAGCTAATGGGCTGAAAGCTCAACCCAAGCTTAGTAAAGGTTTAACAGAGCTATCACCCCATTAGTAACTCAGCAATAGTTTCCACAGTATAGTTAAGCTGGTCTTCTGTATGGAGTGGAGAAATAAAGAATCTCAATCTTGCTTGGTTAAACTCCACAGCCGGATACCCAATAGGAAAGACGTTAATGCCACGTTTATAAGCAGCATCAGCTAACTTTGCTGCTCGATCTGAATTGCCCACAATAATAGGGATTATTCCTGAATCATTACTAGTCCCCGTGTTCAATCCCTTTTGTTTGGCCAGTTCTAAGAATAATTTGGCGCGCTCTTTAAGCTGCGCTACTAGTTGAGGTTCAGCTTGAACTTTTCGGATAGCTGCTAATCCTGCCGCCACGTTAGCTGGAGAAGCCCCAACAGTAAATAAAAAACCTGGAGAGGAATGTTTTAAGTAACTAATTAGAGATTTGCAACCAGCAATATAACCTCCACTACTACCTAAAGCTTTGCTAATAGTCCCCATCCAAATGTCAACCTTATTTGAATCGATTTCAAAGTGTTCTCCTACGCCTCGCCCAGTTTCACCAAGAACACCTATTGAATGAGCCTCATCAATAAACAACCATGCTTTATAATGCTCCTTAATCTCAATGAGTTTAGGCAGATCGGAAAGAATATCTCCGTCCATGCTGTAAACTCCTTCAACTAGAATAAGAACTCTTTGATAATGTAGTCGCTTCTGTTCTAGTATCTTATCAAGAGCCTTTAAATCATTATGAGGGAAAGGAATTATTGTTGCACCAGATAGTTTACTACCCATCGCAGCACTGTTGTGCATATACTTGTCGTGTACGATTAGATCGTTAGGACCAACAATGGAACTAATAGCATATACATTAGTTGCATGTCCGTGACCAAATACCATTGCATCTTCAGTTCCTAACCAAGCAGCAATTGTTTCTTCGAGTTCTTTATGCAAAGGAGTTTCCCCGGAAACAATTCTACTTGCACCAGCTGAGGTACCGTATCTTTCAATTGCCAGTTGTGCTGCTTTCACAACATCGGGGTCACTCGAAAGACGCAGATAGTCGAAACTTGAAAAGTCAATGTATTCCTGATCATCAATTAACATAGTTGACTTGGCTGACTTCTGCTTTGCTCTGAAATAAGGATACTTCAGCTGCCCTGATTCATAAATTGATAATGTCTCTTTGAGTTCCAAATATTCAGGAAGTAAGTTAAATTGATAGTACTCTGAGGGGATATCAGCTAGGGAGCGGAATTGAGTTGATGGTGAATAATCGAGGTCTGTTGTCTCGAGGGTATCTGCCAAACTAATTTTATTTAGGGTAACAATTAGCTGATCAACATCATTTCCTAATCGATGAAGGATGTGTTGAGTCAATTCGCGGATGGTTGGGTAAATGAAGATAACTCCTTCAGCTAGGCGAAGTCCAGATAGTTTTTCTACTTCAGTAGCAAGCTCAACTGCTTGCACTGAATCTAATCCATAGTCTACAAACTGAGAGGTTGAGGATATTTTTTTTGGAGCAACGTTTGCTTTATTAGCAATCCACACCTTCATCCAATTTTCTATAAAGTCCATTGGATATGAACTGGATAATTTGCTCCCCGAATCAGTTGCATACTGTTGCTTAAGTTTATTTAATTTAGTGCTACCTTTTACAACCTCAAACTCATTATTCAAATATTTTTTCCTACAAGCCGAGCGCTGAATCTTGCCACTAGAAGTCTTAGGAATTGATAGAGGTCTAATCAACACTACATCATAAATTTGTAGCTCGTGTTCTTCTGCCACAGCTCGGCGGATGCAAGCGCTTACTTCGTCTACGTTAATTTTGCGGAGATGTTGTCGCTCTACCTCTTGGATCACAACTAACTGTTCTTCACCATCTATGCTCACTGTGAAAGCAGCTCCACTATGTGAGCGCAGTGTTGGAGCGCTTTGTTCAACGGTAAACTCAATGTCTTGAGGATAGTGGTTACGTCCTCGAATAATAATTAAGTCTTTCAGACGACCAGTGATAAACAGTTGCTCGTGTTTGATAAATCCCAAATCTCCTGTTCGTAAAAACTGCTCCTCACCCGTATCTGCTATTATATTTTGAAAATTTTCTTTGGTTTCCTCTAGTTGGTTCCAATAACCCCGGGCTACATTCGGTCCCGATACCCAAATCTCTCCTATATGACCTGGCGGACATAGGGTTAAGGAATTGGGATCTACAATGGCAATTTTTTGTTTTAACCAGGACTGACCACAGCTTACGATCTCCTGAATATCTTCTCCCTCGTCACTATCAACAATCACCCGATCTTGTTCTAAAGCCGATTTTGTAACTTGGCAAATAATCGGCGGCTCTGTCTTAAGTCCCCCAGACACCAATAGCGTTGTCTCTGCCATTCCATAGCAGGGATAAAAAGCTTCTCGACGAAAGCCACAATCTGCAAATTTGGCGGTAAACTGCTCTATTGTTGAGGCGCGGATAGGTTCGGCTCCGTTAAAAGCAATTTCCCAACTACTGAGATCTAGACTAGCCATCTGTTCTGGAGTGATTGTACGCAGGCATAAGTCATAGGCAAAGTTAGGGCCACCACTGGTAGTTGCTTTGTAACGAGAAATCCCTTGCAACCAGCGTATGGGTTTTTGGATAAAAGCCTCTGGTGACATGAGGATACATGGTATTCCTAAGTACAAAGGTTGCAAGACATTCCCGATCAGTCCCATGTCGTGGAACAGAGGTAGCCAACCGACAAAAATAGTTTGCTCTGTATGCCCGAAAGCTATCTTAATCATTTGCTCGTTATAAAGCAGGTTTTCGTGGCTAACTATCACACCTTTTGGACTGCCCGTAGAGCCGGAAGTATACTGAAGAAAAGCTATTGTATCTCTATCTAAATTGGGCTTCTGCCAGTTTGTGGCTTGGCTACTAGCGACACTATCCGTAGCCAAGCAAGGCAATTTTGCCAATTCCGAATGCTTAGCAAAACGAGCCTGAATATTGTCCAACAAAGGAGTGACAGTCAATGCTACTGTCGCCTTAGCATCGGCGACAATTGCCTCCAATCTAGACATTTTATGATTTCGTTTGGGGGGATAAACAGGAATGGCAATCACCCCCGCATACAAACACCCAAAAAACGCTGCAATATACTCCAAACCAGAAGGATAAAGGAGCAATACTCTCTCTCCAACTGAAACGTGAGCTTGTAAGGAAGCGGCGATCGCTCTGGCTTGTAAGTCTAATTGCTTATAGGTAAGATGAACTTCTTGGTTTTCTCCATCAGTAAGGAAAGTAAATCCAAGCTGATCAGGCTGTTGCAAAGTTCGCGATTCTAGCAGATCAACTAACGTTTCAAAGGGTAAGTAAACTTCATTTGAGAAGGTCTTTTTTCCTTCAAGTAGGTAAGGGGCTTTAGTGTACATAGTGAATAGCAAACCTCTTTCAGCTTAAATCACAACAATATAAATGGAAAAAGAATCAACACTAGGTCGTTGGATATCAACCCATGGTAGAGGGACCAATGTCAATGGTTCCCATGATGAGGAGCCGGATGAAGGGAAACCTTCACGTCCGGTTTTGTTGGCGTAGCCTTCCCGAAGGGTAGACGAGTCGGGTGAGGCGACTCCCCGGCTTAGTTTAACAAGCTAAAACCCATGAGGGGGCTATAGCTTTAGTACAAATGCTCTGCATTAGTGACATGCTCCCAAGGCAGCTGATCATTAGTTGCCTCTAGCACCAATATGTTTGGATGTCCTTGAGTGGCACACTAAACAACAGATTCTTTCAGATCAGATGCCCTGGTATAAATTCGTGATCAAGTCATTCCATCGAGTTATAGACGGTCGAGATGATGGCAACTTGATGTATTTGAGAGCTGATTCGCAAACTCGCTGTAATCCTTGTAGGATCAGGCTTGCGCTAAAATCGAACAATTGAAATGCTTAATACAAAACATAAAACTATAGCAGGACTTTCATAGTTATTAGGATTTACTTAAGATTTACTTAAGATTTACTTTAAAAAACATCTCTTACGGCCTACGATTCAATACTATGGCAAGCAACCAAGAATAAAAATCCCAAAAATTCAGCTCTTTTAAAGGTCAATTCATATGAACTTTATGAATAATCCTGTAAGCATTCAGCGGTCAGTGGTCAGTGGTCAGCGGTCAGTGGTCAGCGGTCAGTGGTCAGCCGTCAGCCGTCAGCTTATGTTATTCGCGCATCACCTCAAGTAGCGTGGCACAGGCTTTGGCCTTGGCCTTTTGGCCTTTTGGCCACGCTACGCGAACGGCCACGCTACGCGAATGGCCACGCTGTGCGAACGACGCTGTGATGTAAGGCATAAGCTGATACGCGACACGCTAATAGCTGATACGCGACACGCTGATAGCTGTTGGCGTAGCCTGCGCGTAGCGCATATGCTTACATCATCCTCATGAATGGGATAATAGGGACAGTCAGTCAAGGGAGTGGCTAGTCATGAACCCCACTCAGAACTCAGGATGCCCGATCCAGCAGTTACGACTTACGCACCCAGACATGTCATACTACATCCGGGTTAAAAAACCCTGGAAAACCCAGTCCTTGAGGTGCTCCCGAAAGTTTTTGTAGCCGGGACTTTCAGTCCTCTGGGCTTAAGAGGAGCTATAGGGTTGATCATACTTATGAGGTACATTCAATGTCTTGATGCCGTCCCTCGTGGTCAAGGTGGCTGTGTGGGTCACCTGGGTCAGCACTGCTGTTTGCCCCTTGGCAACCACGGCAGTCGCTGATGGGGGAAACCCCCGCAGGTCGGCGCTGCCTAGGCTGTTGAGTTTGAATCCCTTATGCCGATAAAAGTTCATGCAGTTTCTATGTAGTCCTAGAGTGAACAGCCTAGGCACTGCCCACCCTACGATTAATGACAATGGTGCCAGATCTCAGTTTGACAGCGCTGCATCGCTACTCCCTACTCCCTACTGCCATTAACCCAGGAGTTTGTACCTCACCCAATTGAGTACTCCTGTATAATAAATAGGGGCAGTCAGTCCTGACTTTTCAGGGCTTCTGGGGAAAACACCATCAAATATCAGCTCAACTCTTATTATCAAAAAACTAGGCTTAGAGCTGATTCGTAAACTCGCTGTAATCCTTGTCGGATCAGGCTTGCCATAAAATAGAACAAATGAACTATTTAATACCCAAAAGACAATCATAGCAAGGCTTTCAGACTTATTAAGATTTACTTTAGGAATCAGCTCTTAATGATAATGATTCAGGGTAGAATAGCGATGCAGCGAGGCCAAAGGGGGGTTTCTCCCACTCGCGCTTGGGATCAATACAAGGCTTGGCGGATTCAGAAATGAGCGCGATGCTCAGCATTGAGCCGCTACGGGAACGCTTTGAATAAAAAAGATCCCGTCAAAAGTCAGCAGTCAGTCAAGGGAGTTGTCATGAACCCCACACAGAAATCAGGATGCCCGATCGAGCAGTTAGGACTTACGCACCCAGACTGGTTATACTACATCCGGGTTAAAAAACCCCTGGAAAACCCAGTCCTTGAGGTGCTCCCGAAAGTTTGTGTAGCCGCGAGTTTCAGTTTTTTGGGCTTAACAGCAGCTAGAAAAGGGAATTTGGTATATAGCACTACGCATTAAGGTGTTTGACATTGATAAAAGCTGAAAAGCTAATGCACGTAAACTTTTGCCTCTTGCCCGCCCCCCTTACGCGCGGGGGGTTAGGGGGGATTCCTCTTGCCTTGCGCGTAGCGCTATAAAACATCTTTCATCACCCCTTCCCCCTTTGGTGTTCCCTATTGACATTCATCATGGATATTGACAAATTACTAACCCAATTAAATAATTTGCTGATTGGCAAGGGAGAAAAAGAGCTGTCTCCTCGTGATCATAAGATAATCCAAGACTCTTGGGCAGGTAAAACCTACGAGGAGATGAATATTCCTGGATACACCACCGATTATATTAAGAAAATGGCTGCTCCTTCCTTATGGAAGAAACTGTCAGACCTAACAGGACAACGTGTCACCAAAAAAAATATTCGGCTAGTTCTCGAGTCAGTCCCACAACCGTCAAGCTCTATTCCTGAGCAGACCGAGAGTAGTCCCCTCTTAAAACTAGATTTAAGTGACGCACCTTATGTATCGGATTTCTACGGACGCACCAACGAACTGGCTCAGCTAGAGCAATGGATTGTCACAGATAACTCTCCATTGGTGGCTATTTTGGGCATTACTGGCATTGGCAAAACTGCCTTGTCAGTGAAGCTAGTTGAACAGATTAAGGATCAGTTTGAGTATGTGATTTGGCGTACCCTCAACCATACTCCATCTGTTGAAGAACTTCTGAGTGACCTGATCCAATTCTTGTCCAACCATCAGGAAAACCCTTCATCAACAACTCTAAATAACCGGCTATCGCGACTAATGTATTACCTCAAACAGCATCGTTGTTTGGTAGTGCTTGATGGAGTAGAAGCGATCCTGGATGCTGGTCAATCCTCTGGAATTTACAAAGAGGGCTACCAGGGGTATAGAAAATTACTGGAATGTATTGGGAAAAAACGCCATCAAAGCTGCTTGTTGTTGACCAGTCAAGAACCTCCCCAGGAAGTAAAGGAACTAGTAATCAGGGAAGTAAGAATTCGGGAATTCCAACTCAAAGGCTTGAGAAAGGAAGAAGCAAAACCACTTTTGTCAAAGGACGGTCTTTGTAAATCTGTGCATGGAGTGGGACAATTAATTGATAGCTACAAAGGTCATCCCTTAGCCTTAAAAATTGCGGTTAGGACGATCCAAAACTGCCATAATGGTAAAATTTCGGATTTTCTCAAAGGGCTGGGGGGGCGACATGAGAGCTAAAAAGTAGACTGTATAAGCTTCATAGCTCTCATACCTCGTAAATAATGATCGAGCTTATGACGACTTAAATGCATCAAATTTTCAACTAATCCCCAACATTTAT
>NZ_JAAHFZ010000074.1:0-28059 GCF_010672795.1 Moorena sp. SIO1G6 | reverse complement strand
GGGAGCAGGGAGCAGGGAGCAGGGAGCAGGGAGCAGGGAGCAGGGAGCAGGGAGCAGGGAGCAGGGAGCAGGGAGCAGGGAGCAGGGAGCAGGGAGCAGGGAGCAGGGAGCAGGGAAGAGGGAAAAAAATATGTGTACCTCATGAGGAGAAAAAGCGCTATATCGGTTTGTTCTACTTAGAGGATACTCGTAGCTGGAAAGTTCCCCATCTGACCAACTGCTGCTATAAGTAATTAGTCATACTTAATTCTTAATACCCACATAATAGCACTGACACCAATCTGTTCCCCTTTGCCAACTCTAAGTCAGCAGGTTATACTTGACTAGTAGCTTGCCATTCATCAAGACAGAAGGGGGTATTATTTTTTTTTGTGACGATTTAAAATAGAACCAAAGTTATTTAATAACACAAGATAATTTGTCGCCGTTGTCGGGAAAAGGTTACAGTAAATAAAAATTTACGAAAACAGTATCAACAAAATAGTTTTACAATAGTTATAATCAAAATAATTATAAGTGATGTTTGAAGTTATGGGGTAATTCACCTAGGTAATCAACTTAATTATCTCTATTTTTTTTTAGCTCTTGCCTCCGGTTTATAGTTTGACGAACGTAACGTTAATTTTTATCTCTATTTATATCTATCCCTATTTATATCCCTAAACAACTTAGCCTTAGCCATAATTATCGACAATCTAGGATAATTAACTAAATTTAAAAGACTGTCGCTCAGGGCTATCAATTAGCATTATTGTTCTTTATTATAGTGTACACTTCGATTCATGATATCTAACATGGATAGTTAATATTAACATGACATGAATCGTTTATTTCCTGAGAAAAGTTAATGAAAAAGGCACTGGTTTGTGGAGTATCTGGTCAGGATGGAGCCTATTTAGCAAAATTGCTCTTAGACAAAGGCTATACTGTCTGTGGCACATCACGGGATGCTCAAATGTCCTCCTTTAGGAACTTGGTGTATTTGGGTATCCGAGACCAAGTTAAGTTGGAATCAATGACACTGACGGATTTTCGTAGTGTATTGCAAGTGCTGACAAAATTCCAACCCTATGAAGTTTACAACTTGGCTGGGCAAAGTTCAGTGGGTTTGTCTTTTGGACAACCGGTAGAAACCCTAGAAAGCATAGCGACTGGCACGATTAATTTACTAGAGGCAATTCGCTTTACTGGTGCTCCCATTAAACTCTATAATGCTAGTTCTAGTGAGTGCTTTGGGGATACTGGAGACAAAGCCGCTGATGAACAGACTCCCTTTCGTCCCAGAAGTCCCTATGGTGTTGCTAAAGCAGCAGCGTTTTGGGAAGTAGCTAACTACCGTGAAGCCTATGGGTTATTTGCCTGCTCTGGTATTTTATTTAATCATGAGTCTCCCCTACGACCAGAACGATTTGTGACCCAAAAAATTGTTAGTGCTGCTTGTCGGATTGCTAACGGTAGTCAAGAGAAGCTTCGTTTGGGCAATATGGCAATTCAGCGTGACTGGGGTTGGGCTCCTGAATATGTTGAAGGAATGTATTTAATGCTACAGCAAGACCAGCCAGATGATTATGTAATAGCGACAGGGGAGAGTTATAAATTAGAAGATTTCGTGGCAACGGCGTTTGCTACAGTTGACTTGGACTGGCAAGAGCATGTGGTGACCGATAGCAACTTATTCCGACCGACTGATTTGGCTTTAGGGAAATCTAACCCAGCTAAGGCAAGGGATAAGTTAGGCTGGCAAGCCCAATACAAAATGCCGGATGTGGTGCGAATGATGGTGGAAGCTCGGTTGGAGAGTTTGTCTAAGTAAAGGGTAAAGGGTAAAGGGGAAAAAGGGACTGGGGACTGAGACGGTGATATAACTGGTGCTGCTGATATAACTCTGTCCCCATTACCCCATCACCCGATCACCCCATCACCCGATCACCCGATCACCAGCCTAAAATCCTCGTAGGGAAAAGGAGGTATTTTGGGCTACCTGTAGGGCTTGGACTAGTTGACCTAAAGAATACTTCAAATGGGAGCCAGCATCCACTGCTACCCAGCCTTGGGGAGTGGCATGCCGCCATTCAAAGTGTAGGTGGGGACCAGTAGAATTACCGGTGCTGCCAACCCGCCCAATTACAGTTCCTTTTTGTACCCATTCCCCAGGTTGGACAAAGATTTCTGATAGGTGAGCGTAGCGGCTTTCTTGGGTACCTTCCTCATGGCGCACCATAACGGTCAAACCGTAGCCACCTAAGAAGTCAGCTGTTACTACTTCACCATCAGCGGCAGCAACAACTGGAGTACCTAGGGGTGCTGCTATATCTGTACCAGCGTGGAAACGGCGATTACCGGAAATCGGATGAGTCCGCCAGCCGAATAGGGAGCTAATGGCAGAAGGAATCGTTACGGGGAACACAAAGCTGGATTGCCTGAAATTGGCCAGTCCTAAGGGTCGTTGGGTGAGATTGTAGTAGGCTAAGGCTGTAGGAAGTTTCCTGACAGACCGATTCCGCCGAGCAACGCTAATCCCACGAGGAACCCATTTAGCTGGACGACTCTTGGCAGGTTTGACTCGATTAAATCTGACCGGTTGAACTGAATTATATGAATTATATCTGACTGGTCGAACCGGATTATATCTAGCAGTTTGAGTACTAATTACTCGTGGTCTGGGTAATTGAGTTACTCTACGGTTCCGTCTACTTCCAGAGATAGCAATTGGTTGACGCCTCGGGGCAACACCACAATTCCCCCTGAGTTGCCCATTTCTGGCTACAGTCCGACAACCCCTTGACCGTTCAGTTAAAACAACTGCCGAGGGGCGAGTGTACCGTTTAGTGGCACCAACATTGTAGTTTGTGCGGTCAATATAGCTATTTTTAGCAGCGGTTTTTGGAACTCTAGGCTGTAATGCTACTGGATTGAGCTTGACTTTCGGTGGCTTGGCGACAGTGGCTTTAGCTGGTACAGAGAATTGGGTTCTACGCTGTACTCGTTTGACTGCGATCGCTTTTGTCCGGACAGATTTCCTAGCTGGTGGAGCAATCGGTTTCTTAACCTGGATAGGCACCGAGGGAGCTACTGATTTCCGGGCAACTTTTGGTGCTCGTGGGGCAATGGGTTTAGTGACCTTGGTTGCTGCTACTGGTTTTGAAGCAGCTTTTGCTGGGGCTGGTTTGGCCACTGGCACAGCTGGCACAGCAAAGGAGCTTGGGGGTGTAGGTTTAGGCAAAGCAGCAATAAGAGTTGGATCAAATGCTGCTTCCGTTATAGATTTGGTAGTGGTGTTGACTGATACAGCTTCTATGGGTGACTGAGTTTTGGCCACAACCATACCGCTGCTGAGGACACCAATACTACTCATCACACTCAGTCCATGGATGAGTTTTGGGCATCGGTAGAAAATGCTATACAGGGTGCTACCAGGGGAGTTTTCTTTGGTCATTTACGACTCACTAAATAATTACTACACAGTTATACTCGCTCGGCTCAGCCATCAGCCATAATTCCGGCGTTGCGTCAGTCTTGGAATGAATAGGAGTAGAGTGGGCATCCTGCCCGCCCGGAAACTGTAACGGGCAAGATGCCTGTTCCACCAAGATGCCCATGCCACGGCAAGATGCCCATGCCACGGCAAGATGCCCATGCCACGGCAAGATGCCCATGCCACGGCAAGATGCCCATGCCACAGGTGCGACCGTTGGCGAATTAAATTCGCTATAGGTGCGCACCGTCAGGAACGGGCAAGATGCCCATTCCACAAAACTATTAAAATCATTCCATTATTAAGCAACGCCATAATTCCTGTTTTGTTGATTAGTTGATGCTTAACATTTGACCCTTAACCGTAAGAGTTCTCAACAACTACGATAGCCAAGACTGATTGTACCGGGCTTGAGCAAAATTTCTTTTGGGGTCGGAGTATCGTGTAGATGCACTCGCAGTTCGCCCCTAGGGGTTACCCCTGTTATGATGCCTGGATTTCCTTCTACCATGACCTGGCTTCCTTGATAATTGAATAGCGCTAGATATCGTGGTAGCAAACTATTCATTCCTTCCTCTGACCAGAGTTGATATCCGGACAGTAGTCCTTGTAAAACAATCGCAGCCAGCATTTCTATAGAAGTCACAGTGGCATAGGACTCGGGTTGCCAAAATGAGCGCAAATTGATGCCAGATTCCGGCACTTCATTGCTCCAGTTAATTCCGACACCCACAACGGCTTTGGTAATTTGACCCTGTTTGACACGGGTTTCTGTTAGAATACCTCCGAGTTTGCGTCCCTTAAGTAGTAGGTCATTTGGCCACTTCAGAGACACAGGCATAGCGTAAGCTCTCAAAGCTGTAGCAATTCCCCAAGCACTACACATGCTTAGCTGGGCGCTGTCCAATGCCTGTAACTTGGGAGCTAAAGCTAAGGATAAGTAGAGTCCACCTTTTGGAGATTGCCATTGTCGTCCCCACTGTCCCCGCCCTGCTGTCTGTTGCCCAGCAATAACCATGGTGGGAACTGTTGCACCTTGGTTGAGCAATTCCCAAAGGGTTTGGTTAGTGGATGGGAGAGTGTCAAAGACCTGTAGAGGAATTGGTGGAAATTGCCCCATGGCTGGGGAGTTGAGGGGCAACTGTTCCCTTACTGCTTCCAGAGCAATTTCAAACGCTTGTTGATTAAATGAGCTTTTATTCATTTAAATGATAAGCTCACGTAAATGATTATCTAGCGTGAAGGACATTTATCTCGGCAATAGACTTCTAGAGATTTAATTGTCGCTGAGTCGCGATAGTTCTGGGTTTGGTTATATTCTTTCAATGGTGAAGCATAAAGGCCAGAAAACTGATTATTAGTATCATTGACGGCTACTCCCATGCGAAAGGCTATATCTTCCGATAGGTTGGCAAAATTGACGTATTCCCGAGACTCGCTGGCATAGTTAAAGGACAAGGTAGCATCACCGTAAGTTTGCTCAGCTAGTTTGAGGGGTGTGCCAGGGCCAACACCTTTGGTGGTGCGATAGTTAGGATTTGTGGTGAATAACGCTTCCATTACGGTTGAATTACCCATAGGTGTTCCCATCGGGTAAAGAATATAGTATTGGGGTTGTCCTGATTGGATAACTGCGATCGCATCGAAACCGACAATAAACGGTGACTTCACCTCAAATTTTGCTTTATCCCCTAGGGATTGTTTCAGCTGTCCCAAGGTCATTCCCAACTTAGCCGGTCCAATTCCTTTAGGAGAGATAGTAAAGGCATCTGATGCTGGTGGAGACAGTTTGGTTGTGGACTTTGAACTGCCAGATTTAGATGTGTCCTCTAAATTAGGCGGGCTTGGCATCGGTTGGGAAACCGGTGTTTTCTTAGTTGATGGAGTAGGCGACGGGCTACAGCTCATCAGCACCATCAGCAAACTCGTGATTAACCATCGAGATTTCATCAAAAATTCACGGCTGGATACTCCCCTGACACCCCATTGGGGTTAAACCTGAGAGGTTGCGCCGCGCCTCCTACAAAACAATTAGTTGATCAGTTAATGAACATTTAACCTATATATTTTAATTGATCGCTGTTTTTTGACGATTGACGGTTAACTGTTAAATCTCAATAGTAACTCTCAACAAAAACAATAGGTGCGCTTTCCGCATCTAATTATTAAATTCGCCACGGGTCGCACCTCTAGCTATTTTCCTGAGTCAATAATTTCTTCCCGAATTATTTGTGCGGTAGCCGGAGCAAGGAGTACACCATTGCGATAATGACCTGTTGCTAGCCAAACATTATTGTAACCAGGCAGTTGATCAATAACAGGGGCAGGTCGTCCTTCTGGACGAGGGCGTAACCCGTACCATGTGTGGATAATTTCTGCTGTGGCTAGAGCAGGGCAAAATGCGATCGCATTCTGTCTGACCACCTCCAGTAAGGCTGGTTGTGCTTCTACATTACCTGCATCATCGGGAAACTCAACTGTTGCGCCCACCCAGTAGTCTTGCTTACCTACTGGCAAAATATGAACATCATCACGAGTAATCACTGGCTGAAAATCTTCATATCCCATGGGCTGTGGCAGCCGCAATTTTACTCCTTGTCCCAGTACTGGTTTGAGAGTCAGAGGCAGATCTCGACTAACTTGCAAGTCTTGTGGTTGGAGCATCTTAATCAGCCCAGATGAACCCAACCCAGCAGCCACTACTAGCCAATCTATCTCTAGGGTTCCAGAATCAGTAGAGATTTGGGAGCAATTGAGAGAATTGTTGAGATCGGAACCTATGGATTCAAAGCCTTTAACTGTGATTCCAAAATTAAACCTAACCCCATTGGCCTCAGCACCAGCCACTAATACTTGGGTTAGGGCAGTTGGATCAATTTGTAGGTCTTGGGGAGAATAGATTCCAGCAATAAATTTATCTTGACTCAGCTGAGGGCAACGGTGCTTAACTTGGGGAACATCCCAAATTTCTAATTGCCAACCTTGGGTGAGGCGAGTTTGTACTAGTTTTTCCCAAGAGGCCAAGTCCTCTCCAGGCAAACACAGCTTCAAGATACCGTTGCGATTGACTGGAATCTGGTATCCCGTGAGTGCCTCTAATTCAGGAATCAGGGTCTGATAGCGCTGGATACTGACTTGTCGCAGCTGCCACGCCCTACCCTTGACTTTTTTACTAATGGCACCCATCAGTACCCCTAAAGCAGCACCAGTAGAGCCTTGTGCTGGCAGATGCTGGTCGAGCACAGTGATACTTAGCCCATTTACCCGACTAAGTTCATATGCGATCGCTGCTCCAACGATACCGCATCCAATAATAGCGACTTTACTCACAATTTTATCGATAACTTTTTAACTAGTGGGAATTAGTTCCAAAAAGTTATCAAATTTTTTCAAGGCTGCTTCGTAGTTTTTGAGTGCTAGCTGGGAGTTGCGCTCTACAGAAGCTTCATCAATTTTCACCAAAGATTTCAACAATACTTCAGCCGCTTGCTTGGCTGCTTTCTGGTCTTTGGGAAGAAGTTGACCAGCCAGATAGTTACTGCTGCGCCCTAGATCTCCTAACGGACCATGGATAAATGAACTAATATCTACCCAGTTTTCGTCTTGAATGTTGGCTTCGAGAACTGGCATTTTCTCGCGAAGCTCAAGCACTCTAGTAGCACTTGTCTGGATTTGGGCAATTTTTTCAGGGGTGTAGGTAGGAGCGGTGGTGGCACTTGGGCTACCACAGCTGACCAAAAAGGTCATCACCATTGCCAGAATCACAGTCAGAATAGACCGATAACTTCTCATCATCATTGTTTGTTCGCTAGCCAACCTCTCGGGAAAACTACTTAAGGTTCTTGACACTCCCCGCCAGCTTATGAGCGGGGATTCTTAGTTCTACGACACGCCTTGTCTTGATGCAGTCGCTCATGGGGGAAACCCCCAAGACCGCTTAGGTGCGCTTTCCGTAGGCGAATTAAATTCGCCACGGGTCGCACCTCTGCATCGCTAAAATTAGTTATCCAGCAAAGGCAGTACTTAAGCCAAATACCCGTTTAAAAACGCGCATATCGAGCCTAATTTAACTAAACGAGCGTGGGCTTATCTCCCTAAGCGTTGGGTCTCCCCCGTTCCCGTGTGCCCCACGGTACGTTTAGTTTTAAAATTTTATTTTACTGGGGTTTCGGTATCTGTTAAGATCCATGCGTTTTGGCGAGGTATGCGCGCTCCTCGTGTACTAGTATCGCTTTACGTCGTTGTTTTAAATTGGCAGTACCGACGAATCCTGCCTGTACTAGGCTACATGTTTATTCTATCACACTTTACTTAAAAGCCGTCCTATAATAACGGGGCTTTAAACCCAAAATTTTTGGTCAAGTACTATAACCCAATATTGGTCACATCAAACGAAAAGTTTAATACCCAATAGGGCACCTTGACCACTGATTGCATCAAAGCTTACCAACCCAAGCACTACTTTCAGCAAGATCTTGGTTGGCGACATACTAATTAATTCACGAGCTGCTCAGGTAGAAGCTACTGACTGCTGTTTGCCTTTCTCAAGCTTGTATCTGAGCTGTATAAATGTCAGATTAACAAGTTTATACAAAAATTAGAATTGGTTTGAAGTTGAGAATATCAAATTGATTGGTATCATGGTAAAAGCTAATAATTGGGATAACAATTATTAATTTCTCGATCATGACGGATTTTTAGTTTTAATTAAAATCAAGTCAAATAAGACTATATTACTAGTTCAGCAATCGTTACTGATGGAAATATTGACTAAGGCTTAAGCTAAGTAATGATGAAATAAATTCGCCAACCCTGATCACAAGATATTCTACCAAGCTATCATAAAACAAAATGTGATTTATAGTACTAAAAAATCTTTGGCTCTCTTTTCTACTCTTCCCTACTCCCTACTCCCTACTCCCTACTCCCTACTCCCTACTCCCTAAAACTCCAATGAGCGATCGCAATATTATTACCACCGAAGCGGATAAGCGAGGTGGTAAACCTTGTATTCGACAGATGCGCATAACAGTTGATGACGTTTTAGGCTGGCTAGCAGCTGGTATGTCTCACGCCGAAATTGTCGATGACTTTCCAGAATTGACCGAAACAGACATTAAAGCTTGCCTAGAATTTGCTGCTGATCGCGACATCGTTTAATTGCCACGGATACTGAAAAATTCAAGCTTTGCGTCTTAGAAACGGCACCAGTATTTCACTAATTTCCTTCGACCAATGCTCCTGAGGGTAATGTCCAGCTTCCTCCAGCTTCACCAATTCCCCATTCTTAAGCTGATTAGCAAATTGCTCAGCTTGGTCAACCGGAAGCCAAGGGTCTTTGAGTCCCCAAACAATTAAGGTTGGTTTGTCCCAGTTGCGGAAACCTGATTCAATTTCTGCCATACACTTGTTCATCTGGATATTCTTGATTGTCGCTACCAGAGAACGTCCAGGATCGGAGCTTTTGAGGAAAGGCTTGCGATAGAGATCTAAATACTTGTCTTCAATGCGATAGCGAGACCCCCCTTCCAGACTTCGGTCAACTAACAGGGGGTCTTGGGTTAACATATCTCCGATGAATGGCCATCCCCATTGCTGCATCTTGCTGGGTAACTTGGCAGCCGACGAGACAGGTGTATTGAGAATCACTAGACGCTCAATCTGGTCTGAGTGACGCAAGGCATATTGAAGTCCCACTGAGGCGAGAAAGCCTTGGACAACTAAGGAAAACCTTTCGATTTCCAGCTGTTTAAGGAAATCGCCTAAGGCTTCAATGAACGCATCTGGTGTGTAAGGAAAGTCAAGCCGATCCGGTTTTGCGGATAATCCAGAACCGAGCCAATCTGGTGCGATCGCATTGTACCCTACTTTAGCTAAATCTGGCATGATCTCACACCAGCAAAAACTCTGGGATGGTAAGCCATGAAGCAGTACTACTGGCACTGGTTTACTATCGCCAACTGCTTTAGCTTCCCGATAGAACCATTCCCAAGACCCGACTTCTATAGATTGTTCACTGATGGACACGGTTGTTTTGCCTTTACGCTGTTGCTTGTCGTGTGGCAATCCTGATCGACTTGTGAACAATACTTCCCTTGAAAATAGTTCGTCAGTCCTGAGTGCTGAGTTTTGAGTAAGAACTGTGACTGTTCACTTTTCAGCTCGGATTGCTATATGAGCTTACCCCTGAGTGGGAATTTAGACAAGTGAGGACTCAGGTGCCAGACTTTTATGGCAAGGGGCATGTGTTGCAACCACATACAGATGTTTCTTGTGCAGCTGGGTATGCATTGGTCCACTGACCGTTCCAAAAAGCGCCATGGTCGGCACATGTATCTCCACAAATCTCAGGAGCATAAGTGTTATTGAGAATAGGTTCGATAGCTGGATAATCACAGCCGCAAGAATAATTCTCCCTAGCCTTCTCACGAATCGTGTTTTTCATTTTCCCTAGCCAGCTACGGCTTTGATCATTCACCTTGAACATAATAATATTCTGACCTTGGATGAGCCCAAACATATCACCATAAAGCGGGAACGATTGCTCAAGAGTCTGGAATATGCTGGGACGAGTGGCCATAAGATACTGGGGATAGGGATGACTTGCATCTGCTCCAATACTTGCAATCATCGTTGTGGAGGCTGCCATCGTATTAGCTAGCTTTACAGCAAAGTCACGTGTCCCCCTGTTTTTAGTTGTAGTATTTACACCAATCACATCAGCATAGAAAACTTCTGGATAGGATTGATCTTGATCTGATAACGGCATGACCTTGAAGCCAATGTTTTGCCGTGTGTTTTCACTCATGTTTGACATCGCTTCTGTATAGCCCATGAGTGCACGTCCCCAATCATTACTAAACCACTCTGCCTGCTGGTAGGGCTGCTGCTTGGGCTCCATAGAATCCGTTGCATTCTCATAGCTTGCCATCCCTAGCAACTCTTGCATGTTGTCTATCGCCTGGGAGTTAAGTTGGCATTCATTCTCAGGCAATGGGAAGGGATATTCTCCAGTCAAGCTATGGGCAATGTCTAGGTAAAGAGTAGCATTTGTCGTGCCACCAGCCATATCAAGCATCATGCCCCGAATATCGGGGGGAATCTCGCTGGTATAGGTGCATGAAGACAAAGCACTCTGAATTTCATCTAGGTTCGTTGCATTGGCAATCGCTGGATCATCTTGTCTATAAAATAAGATATTTGCACAACCAAGCTGGGGAATTGCGTAATACTCCCCACCTACCTTAACCCCATCTATTGCGTATTCAACGAAGTCCTCCAAGTTGTCGATTTCACTAGCCTGTATCGGTTCGAGCCAGTTTTTACTGCGAAAGTAGTCGAAAAACATGGCATCGAATACATAAACATCTGCATCTTCAGGAGGATTATTCGAGTAACCCCCATCCCAATCCTCCGAAGGAACGAAATTCAAGGGAACGTTTGGTTCAACCAAATCCCATTCAGCTTGTATTGCTGTTTGGAATTGCTCAAGCCGAGGAACGTATGGATACAGTGCAACCTTTAGCTCTGTAGCCAATGCTTCTCCTATTCCTAGAAGACTGATAGCCAAGGCTAAAATTAGGGTCAAGCTGAAATTAATTAGTTTTTTCATCACTATTTCATCACTACATATCTAGCCCCTTTTTTCCCTCGTGGATCAATCAGTGCCTGCTGAACTTGTTGACAATCAGTAGCAGGCAGCAGTGGCAAGGATTGCCGACTTGTTCGAGTTGAGTAACCCGGGGGAATCGAAGCCAAGAACCATTGGAAACCTTTATTCTGACATCGGTTCCCCTAGCATATTATGAGTTCATTTTTCTTGCGCTTACCCTGGAACACTTGGTTCTTCTTTTGATCAAATTACTAAATTTTACACTAAAAGTATAAATTTTTATAAATAATTGGGTAGATTTATCTTAGGTTGTAATAAAAAGATACAAATTACGTTACTAACTAGCAGTTAACCATAGGAGATTAGGCGTGAACGCAGCTGAACAAGCAATCGGCTTAGAAGTCACCACCAAAATTGCGGCTGTTGTGAATTTGTTTAAGTCTGAATTCCCTGATGCCAAGGCTGACCTCAAGCCTTGGACCAATGACCCGGAAACCCGAGAACTGGTGGATCCTAACTCCATTGACATTGGTTTTCACTTCCCTGGCTGGAGTAGACGCTTCCAAAGTCGAAGTATTTTGTTACAGATTCGGTTTCATAAAGACCACTTGGATCAATCTCATCGGCTGATTGGTTTGGAAGCGACCGCCTTTAACCATCAAGGAGAAGCTTGGCGACTGTCCACAGTGGAGCGTTGGCAAATTATCGGTAATTGTCAGCCATCAGCTGAAGTGGGGGAAAAGCTAAAACATTTCTGTCGTCAGGTGTTTGAGTTGTTTCTCTGATTGAACTTGTTGAATCTGGTTTCAAGCCAATAACCTTGGCCAAAAGGCCACGCTTTAGGCTTTGCCGACGCTGCGCGAAAGCCAACAACCTTCAACATTAAACCTTAAACCTTCAACATTAAACCTTAAACCTTCAACATTAAACCTTAAATCTGATATCCCCTTGGTGTAATCATCCAATCCTGATGAATATCAGTGCTTTGATTACCAATTAGCACCATAGTTAGCATATCAATGGGTATTTCCAGCATTTTGTCAAGAGTTGTGAGAGTGATGTTTTCATCGTCTCGATAGGCTGAAACCACAATGGCTACAGGGGTATCAGGCTTACGATGCTTGAGAAAAATCCGTTGTGCGATCGCAATCTGCTCAGTACGATTACGCGATCGCGGATTGTACAACGCAGTCACAAAATCTGCTGCGGCTGAGGCTTCTAGACGCTTTTCGATTACTGGCCAAGGGGTCAATAGGTCACTCAAACTAATGGCACAAAAATCATGCATCAGGGGCGCTCCCACACGAGAGGCAGCAGCTTGTAAGGCTGTAATACCAGGAAATACTTCCACCTGGGGTGTCTTACCATCCCAGCCTCTAGAGCGCAATTCTTCTAGGACTAACCCCGCCATACCATAGATACCGCAGTCACCAGAAGAAACCACTGCTACCGTTAATCCCCACTCAGCCAGTTCAATGGCACGTTTTGCTCGTTGGGTTTCTTGGGTAATCGGTAACGCTTCGATAATTTGTCCTGGACGTCGCAAGCTTGCAATTAAATTGATATAGAGGGAGTAACCAATCACAGCATCAGCGCTGGATATAGCTGTTTTAGCTGCTGGGGTTATTTGGTCAAGATTTCCCGGACCGATACCCACTAGCAACAGTTTCCCCATACGTCCAGTGTATTCTACTGGGGATTGAGCAATCGCTACAGTTACCGCTCCTAGTTGATTCGCTGATTTGACTATTTGTTTGGGAGCTAATAAGGGTTGTTCGCGTAGCGTGGCCGAAAGGCCAAGGTTAGTCCGTTTGAGCTTAGAACCTTCAACCTTCAACTTGCTAACCTTGGCCAAAAGGCCACGCTTCGCGAACAACTTGCTAACCTTCAACCCTCTAGCGCCACAGAGAGCTGCTGCTTCGGCAACGCTGGGAGTACCAACTTCTGCCGCCACCACATCCGATGGGTTGGGTACGGTTACGGAACGGAGTACGTCAGCTGGGAAAGTGCGTAAAGGCCAATGGCGCTCTTGGCACAATTGGACTATGCCGACTTCATCGGCTTTGCGGTCAATAGTAGCAATTCCTGCGATCGCATTTTCTGATAAACCATAACCCTCACAGGTCTGCCGAATCGCCATTTCAATCAACTGCTTCGATGTTCCTCGCTCACAGCCAATTCCCACCCACATTACCCGTGGATACCACTGCACGTTTGGTAAATCCGATTCTGGAGAAAATTGCTGGTGGGTGGGACTAATCCAAATCCTGGCTTTAGGTGAGATCGACTCGGATTCACTTGTAGCGCTATCCTCTGGAAATCCGAAATAAAAAGGATGTCCATCTCTAAGATGAGCTTGCCAAAGAGTGGAACCAGCCTCTTGAATTACCTGTACTATTTCCCCACGGGCAACCACAGCACTGACTCTAGTCCAATCCCCTTTTCCCCGATACCAGCCAAAGGGAATACCTAAGACATCAACTCCAGGTAGACCTAAATCCGCTGCTGCTCCCGTTAAAATAGGCGTTGAGTCGAGTTGGGAAGCAATTAACCGTGTCAGTTGATCTGCCCCCCCTTGATGACCACTACACAAACTAATTACAAAACCTCCCCCTTGATCAACTACCACAACTGCTGGATCACTGGACTTATCCGTTAACAAAGGAGCAATTAAGCGCACCGCTGCTCCGGCTGCCAAACAAAACACCAAAGCACGGTGGTTTGGCCAGAGGGAGGCAATGTGGTCTTTGAGAGAACCCTTGTAGACAGCAACCTGTTCTAGGGTGCTCAGAGAATTCGGTACCCAAAGAGTTGCACCAGTAGTTTGACACAGGGGTTGCAGGATTTGAGCCCCAGTAGGAGTGGTAGCGATCGCAGCTAGGGGTTGGAAATTTTCAAAAACCGATGCCATCATGAAAGAAATAAACGTTAACTAGGGCAGATCAAGATACCCAGCTTTACTCTTAAAATAGAATATTCCCGCTTGCTGTTTATCGGTTCCTCGATTCCCAAACAAGCCTAAAAATACCCCAGCTACTAATAACTGATTTACTGACGAACTTAGTAGTGTTTTTTTTCAATAGTTTACAGTTAACATTTTGATAAATACCAAGTAACTTAAAATCTGATATAATCCTAATTTATTATTAATTATATTATTACAATTCAACCGCCATACTCTAGATAACATTTATAACTATATCATCAAACTCAATACTGATTTATGTTCACACTAAAAAATCATCACATCTCTTTACTAAATAACAAGCTGCTAACCTTCAAGCTACTTTAAAATTAGATTTTCTATTATGTCACTTTCTATTGCTTATCTCGGACCACCAGGAACCTATACAGAAGCCGCTGCCACAGCTTATGCTGAGCGACTCCAGAAACAACAGGGTCAGCAATCCCTCTTGTGTGCTTATCCCAGCATTGGCCAAACCTTACAGTCAGTAGCTAACCAACAAGCTGATCTAGCAGTGGTACCTGTAGAGAATTCCATTGAAGGCAGTGTCGCCATGACACTAGATCGGCTTTGGCAACTAGATCAGCTACAAATCCAACAGGCTCTGGTTTTGCCCATCAGACATTGTCTGATGTCACGGGCATCAACCATAGCAGACATTAAAACTGTTTATTCCCATCCCCAAGCCCTGGCTCAGTGTCAGGGGTGGTTAGAGCATTTTCTGCCATCAGTGCAACTGGTACCTACCAACTCCACTACTGAAGCGCTACAGTTTTTGGACAAAGATCACAATGCAGCAGCGATCGCTTCTCAACGAGCAGCAAAGCTTTACACTCTACCAGTACTGGCATCTAACATTAATGACTATCCCGATAATTTCACCCGGTTTTGGGTGCTGAGTTTAAAGCCATCTCCTGGAGGTAGTCATACCTCCTTAGCATTTAGTCCTCCTGCTAATATACCTGGATCCTTGTCTAAACCACTCCAGGTGTTTGCCCGTCGAGGTATTAATTTAAGTCGGATTGAGTCTCGTCCCACCAAACGATTACTTGGTGAGTACATATTCTTTATTGAACTGGAATCAGATCTGTATACACCATTATTTAAAGCTGCTCTTGAGGAAATAATTCCTGATCAGGAAATCCTCAAGATTTTTGGCAGCTACACCCTCATAAATGTTGATAATTTTACTTTCAACAGTTAACCGTCAACCGTGAACAAAACTGTTATAGCAGTTATTAATTGGGTGAGGTACTTTCGTTCTGGGTTAATGGAAGTAGGGAGTCGGGAGTCGGGAGTCGGGAGTCGAGAGCAGCGGATCTGGCCAAAAATCCTGTGTACCTCATAGCTATGAGAAACGCTACAATTAAAGCTTAAGTCAATGCATCTTTGAGTACAGTGCGTGCTGCTAAGTGATTGCGAGTTGAAGTGAGAATTTCTGTTTCCCGTTCTAGACGTTGTGCGGTGTCCAGGGTCTCTAAAAGTGCCTGTTGTTCTAAGGCTACGCCGTACAGATTGCTAGCAACCCAGTAAGACAACTCAATCGGTAGATCGGGCAGGTCTTCTGGTAGCTCAATTTTCTGGTTGGTCAACTTCGCGGAAAGACGCACAACATCCCGCAATAACTGTGCGACGTCTTTTGCCTTTGGTTTGAGGTCTTTAGCAGGTGGCTGGTCTTCAATCCATTCCACTAGTCCAACCCTATAGGGTTTTTCACGAACGTACTCTAAGAGCCGAAACCGCTGCTGACCTAAAGTTACTATTTTCATCCGGTCATCGGGAAGACGCTGAAAGTGGATAACTTCAGCGCAACAGCCAACTGTAGCTGGTTCCTGTTTAACAGGATCCCACATTAAGACACCAAATCTGCGATCGCTATCCAAAATCGTGTTCATCATGATTCGGTAGCGAAATTCAAAAATGTGTAACGGCAGAGGGCGTCCAGGAAATAAAACGACTTCAGGTAGGGGAAATATGGGGAGTTCTCTGACAGCTATCGAGGAAGAGGATACCATTGTGCCTGGGTTAAAAAGGTAACTGCGCTTATTTACATACTGTAACGGATTTTGTGTTTGACACTCCAAGGCATAATTCTTCCTGTAGTCTTTTGTAGTGACATAGCTACACTCACGAGGGTAGGCGAGTCTAGGCTTGAGCTTGTGAGCAATAGCGGTGATATAGCGCTACGCCCAAGGCAAGAGGCAAGAGGCAAGAGGCAAGAGGCAAAAGTTCACGTACATTAGCTTTTCAGCTTTTATCAATGTCCTTTTAATGCATAGTGCTATAATTTCCAAATCTTACAACTCTTACAGCGGATCTGTAGGCTAAAGCATGGTGGTATATAAAATTATCAGGTCTTGATAATTGTGTATGATTCAGCGAAAGAGGTGATTGTTGAATGGAGAAAGTAGCTCAATACCGCGAGTACGTTCAGATATTACTGAACCAGTACGCCAAGGATGATGTTTCTAATGATGAGGTGGAAGTACAACTAATTTTTGACACTAATCGGGATCATTACCAGTGGATGAATGTGGGTTGGGAAGATTTGAATCGGATTTACCGTTCTATAGTGCATTTAGATATCAAAGACGGAAAAATTTGGCTTTTCCCAGAGTTGGTCTCGCGCCGCTAGCCTCAAGGCCGTTAGCCTTCCATCTATTGGTGTGCTTCAAAGCTCACTGTCATTGATAAGCTGATTAAAATCTGAATAAATAAGTTTTTGTGGTATGGTTATTCGAGCAATTTTTCAGTCTACCAAAGTAGAAGATGCTTCCTCTCCATATGACACCATTCATTTGAAAGTTTTCTATCCAGCCCTGATGTCAGGCAGCGATCAGGAACAAAATATGGGTATTGTTCCTGCTGATCCTCAGCAGTCTCCCTTCAAAGTCGTCATTTTCTTTAATGGCATAAACTGTAGTCCTGAAGTATATCAGTGGCTTGCTATTAAGTTGGCAGAACGTGGGCTTGTGGTTGTCACTTTCTCCTGGGTTGCCGAAAACTTACCTGGTATAGTAGGTCTGACTCCAGGTGTTGACATCGCAATGTGGGCTCCAAACACCTATGGTTCAGCTCCAACAGCCTCTGCTTTACCAAGCCTATTGGTAGCATTAGAGAAATTACAACTTAACGGAGTTCTAGCTGGCCTGCTTGATTTAAAACACATCATTCTAGGAGGACACTCCGCTGGGGGCAGAGTTGTAATTGAAAGTGCAAATCCACGCTTCTTTCCACAAATTGTGGCTTCTTTTGCCTATGGTGCGCATACAGCAGGAGGAAAGCAACTAGGATATCCATCGGGCAAAATCTTACCTTTACCTGATGCTTTACCATTAATGCTGATTGGAGGAACCTGTGATGGAGTTATTGCCAACAGCAGCCACCGCTATGGAGTAACTTGGGAACAAGCAACCACTCCAGTGTTACGCACTTTTAGAGAAGCGATCTCAGGGGGCAGAGACGATAGTTATCTGCTACTTCTAGAGGGAGCCAATCATTTCTCTATTGCTTATCCATCTGATTCCACTACTGGTAGACCTTTCCTAGACTATCCAGCATCTCAACCGGAAGACCTACTACGGAATTTGCTAGCAGAAACAATTGGTTTATTCATTGATGCTCATGTTTCCCATCAACCTCAAGCCTTGTCAGCAATCAATCAATACTTAAGTTCTGAGAACCCTTTGATTGCCTCCTTTGAACGGAAGTAATTTAAATTAATTTAGTGAGATTGTTGGGTTACTTAACTTAACCTAACCTAGCAGCGGGCTTGATCGCACTGTGTTACATTTTGACCGAAAAGTCTAAGGGCGCAAGCCCCTTGCTTCTAGCCATGGGGTAAGCCCGCAGGGAATTTATCCCTTTTCTGTCACTTTCCGAATTCAATGATTAACAAATAAGCCAGATTATCCAGAATAAAAAAAGGATTGACATTGATTAATTTCACTAATTAGCTGATTCAATCCCAGGCCTAACTTACTATTAGGTAAAATATCTAACCATGGAAAAATAAGCCATAACATCATGATGGGTTGAATCAGTAAACGAAAATTGTTTAACACATTATTCCATCCACCTTCATAATTCCATTGTTGATGATTAATCACCTGGATATCATCAGTATCTGTCACCTCATTGGCCACTTCTGCCGATTGATTTAAAGATAAAAAAGCTGGATAATTTAAACTAATCTCTGACAATATTCATCTATTATTGATACTGTTGCCTGGGTATCCCTGGCTAAATGTTTTAGGATTTGTTCCTCTACATCTATTGCTGTGCTTACCTTGTAGAGTTTCTTTTTTTTCTTTTTCTACTTATTATAACCGGAGAGTGACAGAAAAGGGTTAATCCTTGATTCTCAGGACTATCGCACTGTTTTATCAATATTGTTGATAATAATGCCTCCTGATTTATTCTTGCCCTTACCCTGGTTCTCTAAGGACGTTTCAGCGCTAGGGTTAAGCCGTCAGCGATCGGTACCAGACTAATAGTTACTCTTTGATCTTGTTGGATTTTCTGATTAAGAGCACGAATAGACTCGGTTCTATTATCTGTTATTTCCGGATCGGCTACCTTACCTAACCAGAGCACATTATCTATCAAAATTAGTCCACCTGGGCGAACTAATTCAATGCAACGCTCATAGTAGCTATCATAGTTAGCTTTATCAGCATCAATGAAGGCAAAATCAAATGTACCACCTTGAAAGTCTGCTAGTAAACGGTCTAGAGTTTCCAATGCTGGTGCAATGTGGAGATCAATTTTTTCAGCCACTCCTGCCATTTGCCAGTAGCGACGAGCGATCGCAGTATACTCTTCACTAGTATCGCAAGCAACTACTTTACCATCTGGTGGTAATGCTAATGCTACTACTAGAGAACTATACCCTGTAAATACTCCTATATCCAGAGTTTTCTTTGCCTCCATTAGCTGTATCAGTAGTGCCATAAACTGCCCCTGTTCTGGGGCAATCTGCATTACACCCATAGGATGTTGTGCGGTTTCTTGTCTGAGTTGAGTCAAAATTTCCGCTTCTCGTAAAGAAACTGAGTGAAAGTACTCATAAAGCTTACCGTGGAGTCCAAATGTTGTACTAGACATCAGGGATTACTCTCAAATTTTTCATACACTGCTTTAATTATTATTGTTGACATAAATTGGTCAGTTAGGAAATTTGGGAACCTAAGAATACACGTTTAAGTGTGTTGAGTCGCTTCAGGGGCGACATCAGCTCTCAAAATCTGACTATATAAAGCTTTGATGCCAATGAGCTCATACTCGATACAGTCGCCAATTGACCCTCCTTTCATTGTCATGAAGATCCGGACCCTTATAACTACGTCCAAGGTCTGCCCAAAACAGCATGTATTTTTTTATACCTTATGGGCTGAAATTATTAGCCAGTATCGATGTCAGATTGCATGTCGCCCCCCCAGCAAGGATTTACTCTTGACCATACTCATCTCTAATCATTATTAACCCATCTTTTAAAGAAATTTTAGGCTCCCATCCTAACACCTGTTTCATCTTATTATTACTAGCGCACTGATTGACAATCTCTGAATAGTTTACTCCTCCTTTAACCTCCACATATTTCACTCCTGGTTGGAAAATACTAATAATAATATCTATGATATCTCTTATCCTATACTCCTTACCACTACTAATATTAAAAATTTCACCGATAATATTGGAATTTGACTCTAATGAAGCTTTGGCTACCATGATAATCCCTTCAATAGCATCTGATATATGAATAAAATCCCGTGTATATTCCTGACCATTATTGGTTAAACGTAATTCAGGAGGTAGACCGTTTTGCAATCTTTGTATAGTACGTGGTACTAGACGTGAACTATTCCTATCTAACCCTCCATAAAGATTAGCAAAACGTAAAATATTTAACGGTACTTTATAAGTAAAGTAAAACGATTGCGCTAACAAATCTGCACAGACTTTAGAGGTTTCATAGATACTTTTTGCTAACAAAGGCTCGTCTTCAAAATAGGGGTTTATTTGAGTTGCATCTCGTCCATAAACCTTATCTGTTGTACTCAAAATTAGATGACATGGATAAATACTTTTTCGTATAGCTTCTAAGATAATATAGACTGCACGTATGTTGTATTCACAGGTTTCAAGAGGGTTTTTAAAGCACCATCCTTCAACGGCAACACCTGCTAGATGGATTACTAAATCAATTTTGCCTGTTAATATTTTATGAACTACTGTATTCTCAAAATTTCCCAAAGAGCCGGGGAGCATCCCATTTTGGAAACAATATTACCCAAAGCAACGATATTTCAAGGGTTTCAGCCCCCTAAAAAGAGCTAACGTGCCAAATTGGGATGCTCCCAAGAGCCGATGATAAACTCATCATATAAATTGTGGCTGGGAGTGTTTACATCTGTTGCTATCAAATAAATAGAAGGATACTCTGTTTTAATTTTTTTACATAATTCCCCACCTACATATCCACTCGCTCCAGTTACGAGCCATACTTTATTGCTTAAGATATCTTTTAGCATTTCTAAATATAGATCAACAACAACACAGATTAAAAACGTAATTGTTCAAGAATAATCTTCTGTGATGAGCTAAGAAAGCTGTAAGGGCTAGGAGTCAAACAAAGCTAAAAGCTTTTCAAAAGCGAAGGAATTTTGTAAATACCTCCAAGGATAGAAATAATTTTAAGTGATAATGATAATAAAAAACAGCAATAATTAAATATTGTCATTATCATTATATTATAGGACGCTCCTATTTGCCTCCGGCTTGAATATTGTTTTACTCTCTGGAGCAGACAGGGATGGGAGTTATTCACACCGAAGCATAAACCAAAGTCGAAAAAACAAGCGAGACCACGCTAAAAAGACTCAAGAGCCCATGGTCGAAGATGAAGTGAGCCTCCTTGGGAGGAGCTTAGCTAATGCTTCTGAGTTAGAAGCATCTTATATTAATCTCCCGTTTTGAGGTTTTTTTTGGGCTTAAGTATCCGAAACATTGAGGGATGATAATGATTGAGTCTGAGACGTGAGTCCGCCATCTATCGGAATCAGCGCTCCAGTCATAAATGATGCACCATCTTGGGAAAGAAAATAAACAACACTAGCTATGTCTTTCTGCCTGTTACCATAGCAATACCGAGTATGACATGGCAAAAGATTACCCGGCAGATGATGATCTACTTGAGGTTCTTGCCCAGGCCCCCACTCTAGACAAAAACGGTCGTCGTGCGATTATTTATGCGGCCATTAAGGCTTGTGCTGCTGATGCAGAATATCATCCGGATGAACAGGCATCAGTCCACAAAATGGCCCAATATCTTGGCATTGAAGAAGATGTCGTTAATCAGATTGAGGAAATTTGCATGTCCGAAGCCGAGATGCGAAAAAAACGGATTGCCGTAATGTTCCCTGAAGGCATCCCTTATTAGACTTGTTGTTAGTGGCTCCTCGCAGGATTGGCGATCGCAATCAAGCTTTGGGGATTAGGAGTACCTCAATTGAGAGTAATTATGTTGTTGAATTAGTTACATTTCAACAACATAATCGCCCTTATAGAATTAAGGAATTCCCAACCCCTTACCCTAGCGAATGGGTAGGGGAAAGGATCGCTTTTTCTCCAAAGCTAGTCTCGCGCTGCTGCCCTCAAAGCCGTTAGGCATCCCAGGTCGTAGGTACCGTTTGTCACTGGGAGTCAGAGCGGGGCGATCGCCCCGCTCTGACTCCCAGTCGCCAAGGTCACAGATGCTGATTATGGTAGCGCTTGCTCGTGAGTCCAAGTCCTTTGAGTTGCGAGGTTCTCAAGGCTGGGTTGGGATGGTGGCGCGATCACTAGTGGCGAGGTCTAGAGAAATTTGGCAGGATCTGATACATTTTATTACTGGTGCAATCTACATTCATAAACACAGGAGGCATAAGTTATGCACTTCATTGTGCGAACTTTCAAAGCATTATTGATCTGTGGGTTAATCATAAATCTGGTTTTTTTGAGTGATGCTCAAGCATGTTCACGGGCTCTTCATGCCTCTAATACAGATACAGAAGACGTCACACCCGCCTATGCTGTCACTGGCCGCAGTATGGATTGGTATGAAGACACTAAATCCAATCTATGGATGTTTCCGGCTGGAATGGAGCGAGATGGGGTAGTAGGTAAGAATTCTGTTGAGTGGAAGTCAAAATATGGAAGTGTGATCGCTGCTGCCTACGATACAGCTACTGCTGATGGGTTGAATGAAAAAGGCTTGATGGCAAATATGCTGTTTCTTGCCGAAGCAGATTTCGGCGAGCGTGACACCTCCCGTGAGGGAATATCATGGTCAGCATATACTCAGTATATTTTGGACAATTTTGCAACGGTTCAGGAAGCGGTAAGTGCATTGGAGAACGATGAGTTACAAATCGTTCCCTCAACGCTTCCTAGCGACAGCGGTATCAGCCATCCCGCTACACTCCATTTTTCTCTTTCAGATGCACTGGGTGACTCGGCTATCTTTGAACACGTCGAAGGCAAGCTGGTTATTCACCATGGAAAGGAATTTGTGGTGATGACCAACTCTCCTATCTACGATGAGCAAATAGCACTCAATGCTTATTGGGAATCAGTAGGTGGCGAAGCTATGCTACCTGGAACAGGCCGAGCAGCTGACAGGTATGTACGAGCGAGCTATTACCTAAAAAATCTACCTACTCCTGAGTCCGACAGAGAAACAGTGGCCAATGTAATGTCGGTCATTCGCAATGTATCAGCTCCATTCCAAGCATTAACTGATCCAGAAGAACCCAATATTTCCTCTACCATGTGGCGAACAGCAGCAAATCACCTTAGCAAAGTTTATTACTTTGAGTCAACTTTATCCCCCAATATTATTTGGGTCGAGCTGACAGCAGATGACTTGAAAGAAGGAGCACCAGTCAAGAAGTTGGAACTCTCAGGAAACTATGATCTAGTCGGTAATGTTACTGGTGATTTTATTGAAGCAGAGGCATTCAAGTTTACTGGCCCCTGCGATGAGGGAATTCCAGTTGAAGAGCTTCCAGATTTCTGCCTTGTCCGGTAAGCTCAGTAGTCCCATCCTAGGCTAGCTTGAGGTACGAAACCCAGCTACCACAAGCCTTGGCGTGCCTAATTAACCTTCCCGAAGGAGTCGCCCCAGAGCATCGGCTACCCTTCGGGAAGGCTACGCCAACATCGTTTGGGTCAGGCTATCCCAGGCAAAAGCCAATCATGAGTTACCCTGTGTATATGGAGCAGTTACAAGCTGTTGCCCATTTATTAGATTAGATATGATTCAGTTATAAAAAAAACATAAAACTCCCTTTTTCCTATTCCCTATTCCCTACCATTTATAAATAGTCAACCGAACCTAATATTAGTCTCCTCGATTCAATCTCAATAATTCTTTCAGCAAAGTCAATAACTTAGCCTGGCGACGTGCGACAGCTGGCTCCGTTAGAATACCTTGGGTTGGGCTAAACAAAAATGCCAGGAGAAATAAGCTAAAGATTACCATTACAATTGCTGGACCTGATGGCCAATTAAAATAGTAGCTTATATACATCCCACTGACACTGGAAATAATTCCAATCATTGAGCCTAAACCCATCATATGATGTAATTCTTTGACTAATAAATAAGCGGTAGTCGCGGGTCCGATTAACAGAGAAATAACCAGCAACACCCCTACCGTCTGCATACTGGCGACAATGGTGAGAGTAATCGCCAAGATTAACCCGAAATAAATTAGTTTTACCGGTAAACCGCTAGCTTGGGCTCCCAAGGGATCAAAGGTATAGAATAATAGCTCTTTATAGAATAACTTTGTTAATAGTAAAATTACTCCTGTAATCACCAGGGTTTGCCAGACATCTGCTGGTCTCACCCCTAAGATGTCACCAAAAAGAATATCTTCTAAGTCAAGTTGGTTAGTTTTCAGAACCGTAATTAGGATGACTCCTAAGCCTAAAAAACTGCTGAGGGTCAACGCCATTGCTGCATCGACTTTGACTCGGGTACGCTTAGGAATCACCGCTACAACTAAAGCGCTAATGATACCTACAATCAATGCACCAATAGAGATATTTATTCCTAAAAAAAATGCGATTGAGAGACCAGGTAAAACCGAATGGGCAATCACACTACTAATCAGGCTCATTTGTTGTACTATTAAGTAGCTGCCTACCACTGCGCCTAATATCCCCAACAGCACAGCCGTTGCGATCGCATTCCGCATAAATTCAAAACCTAGGGGCTCAATCAGCCAATTCATAATAAATAAAAGGGAGTAGGGAGTCGGGAGTCGGGAGTCGGGAGTCGGGAGTCGGGAACTTGGGATCAAAAATTATCACAATTGATTTAGGAAACCTATAATTATAACCAACTAATGATAATTGATTTAAATTTAGGATGAAGTATTATTTATTTTTTCAATCTTGAAAACATTGTCAATGGTTTTACCAGCTGTTTTATCCTCCCATCCTAGGGCTGTTAAAAATTGCTCTGCTGAGGTCGTTTCTACAACATCAACTCCCCATTCTCCGGTTTGGAGAGTATCAGGATAATTACTTAAGGGTGGAGTTTTCTTTAAACCTCCTAATATTAATATATCTGGCAAAAAATCTCCTTTTTTTTGACTAATCCGCTTCTCGTCTAGAGCTTTAGCGCACAATTCTCCAACTTGAGGTGGGGTAAACTCTTGAGTAGGGAATAAAATTTCAACCATCCAATGGGGATGATCTAATTTACGACACTTTAAGGATGGATAGTTACTTAATCCTTCAGCAAATACCTGAGTGAATTCTTCCCGGTTTAGTTCA
This sequence comes from Moorena sp. SIO1G6, assembly GCF_010672795.1. NCBI lineage: Bacteria > Bacillati > Cyanobacteriota > Cyanophyceae > Coleofasciculales > Coleofasciculaceae > Moorena > Moorena sp. SIO1G6. Next base: position 3,181 of record NZ_JAAHFZ010000074.1, on the reverse strand, counting down.
GGGAAACTATCGTCTGATAGTTCAAAGTTATGGGAAAGCAACATCCGACCAGTTTGAGAGTCAGTCATAAGTCCTGTGATATCCTGTTTGATCAATTTTCCAGCCCAGCAAGAATCAGTATATATTAGGTTGGGTTCATTGCTGAACAGTGAACCCTATCTAACATGTATTACTCTCCTACTCTGGGACTGACAGACTTAGCAGGCTCTGCACTCAGAACTAAGCACTCAACACTCAGCCCTCAAGCTGCGGCCAAACTCATCACCTTACCATAAGCCTTGCTCAGGTTTTCCGGTGTCAGCACTTGGGCCCTTGAACCCACAGCAATCAGTTGCTTATTCAATAAAAGGAGTTGATCATAATGAGCTAAGGTTTCTCCTAAGTCATGGCTGATCACTAGTAAGGTTTTGTCTTGGGATTTAAGTTCACTAAAAACCTCAAAAATAATGTCTTCCGTCTTTTTGTCGATGCCCACAAATGGCTCATCAAAAAATAATAACTCCGCTTGTTGAGCTAGAGCCCGCGCTAAAAATACCCGCTGCTGCTGTCCACCAGAGAGTTCGCCAATTTGACGGTGGCGATACTCGAACATACCCACCCGTTCTAACGCATTCTTAACAATTTCCTTAGATTGGCGACTAGGAGACCTAAACCAACCGGTGTGGACTGTACGACCCATCATCACTACATTCCATACCGTAATCGGATAGTCCCAATCAATTTGCGATCGCTGAGGAACATAAGCGACTCGTTTTAATTGACTCCGGAGGGGACGGGCTGCCAATTTCACTACCCCATTCACTGCTGGAATCAGTCCCAGCATCGCCTTCACCATAGTACTTTTGCCAGCACCATTGGGCCCCAGTAAGCCAGTTAATTGTCCTGGCTGGAGGGAGAAGGATATATCACAAATAGCCCAAGTGTCTCGGTAACAGACTCCTAGGTTATGGACTTCTAACATTAGGTTTTGTGAGAACGACTACCACTATCATAGTGTAGCGTGCTGCAACTGATTGTCGTTCTCAGCCTAAGCCTTGTAAAATGATTCTTGTTCTTAATAGCTACTAATTTAAGCGGGTTTATCTATGCTGAAGCCTTCACCAGTTAAACTTCCTAACATCTTAGCTAGTGCTGCTCTCGCCTTTGGAGTAGCACTAGGTGGTTGTAGTCAAACCAGTGAAACCTCATCAAGGGAGAAGCCACTAGTGGTAGCATCCTACAGTGTGCTTTGTGACTTAACAACAGAAATTGCCCAAGATACCATTGATATGGCCTGTCTGATTGAACCAGGTCAAGACCCTCATACCTACAAAGCTACCAGCTTAGCTCGCCAATCCCTAGAGCAAGCCCAACTAGTTCTATACGGTGGCTACGACTTTGAACCAGAAGTTATTAAATTAGTTCAAGCCACTAATACACCAGCTCCTAAAATAGCGGTGCATGATCAAGCTGTGCCTAGTCCAATTATGGCGGAAGCACATCACCACCATGATCATGAGCAAGAAAAAGATGACCATAAGGATGACCATAAGGATCACCATGATGATCACCATGACCATGACCATGAGGAAGAAAAGACAGGATCTGCTCACAGTGATGAGGAACTAGAGCCCGACCCCCATATTTGGCATGATGTCCAAAATGGTATCAAGATGGCAGAAGTCATTCGTAGCCAACTGGCAGCACTTAACCCAGATGATCAGGAATTGTATGCTAAGAATGCCAAACAGCTAACCACTGAACTGGAACAGTTGGATGCTTGGGTCAAAGCACAAGTTGCTACCATACCCAAAGGGCAACGCCAACTAATTACTACCCATGATGCCCTAGGGTACTACATTAACGCTTACGGTTTTTCTGATTCTGATGCGTTGCAAGGGCTTAGCGCAGAAGAAGCACCGACAGCAGCACGGGTGAAAGAACTGGTACAGAAGATTAAGAAAAGTAAGGTACCAACAATTTTCGCTGAAGTAACAACAAATGATAAGGTTATTGGCACTGTCGCCAGAGAAGCAAAGGTTAAACTCTCAGACCAAAAGTTATTTGCAGATGGTCTAGGAGAAAAAGGGAGTGATACTGGAACTTATATTGGCATGATTACTAGCAATACCTGTGCCATTGTGGATGGGTTGGGGGGAAATTGTTCTTCTTTTGCTGCCAAAGCTGCTAAATGATTGCTGATATATAGCGTTAATTGCATGTATGAGGTACAATTATTAACCTCAAAGTCCCCCTTTTTAAGGGGGATTTAGGGGGATCCATTTGTAAGTCATGAGTCCTATAAACGCTATAATTTTCCTCGAATACCGTTGCCACTAAATCCGCCAGTTTTGTAGAGGCGATCGCCCAACACAGGAAACATCTCTATCGGCTTATATCATCAGCTGACGGTTGGTGTAATAACGATTTAATTTTCAGGAACGCCTAAGCATTATATTTCTTTTCCCACTCTTTTACGGCCATAGCATAATTTCCTTGAGCACTAATTAAGCTCCAAAATCTTCCAAAATCTTCCTGAGCATTGTCTAGGTTAAATTCCATTTTATGACTTTTGTTTTTGAGAAACAATTCAATATTAGCATTGACGGTGTTACAGTAATCAATACAAATATCAAGTCGTTCGTAATTAAACTGTTTAGGAAGGATTATTGATTCTGAGTAACCTTTAATTATAGGACTATCTAGGCGTTTTGCATAACTTTTAGCCGTTGACATGATATCCCGCTTTAAATGTACATAAAAAGCACAATCTCCATATTTTTTTTCCAAGGAACCGAGAAACCACGACAACCTATTATCTACTTCAATATGATTTTGAGAATATTGAAGGCGCTGATCTCCTATCAAAGATATTCTAGATTCGTGAGATACTGTATAGTTTTGAATATGCTGACAGGCTTTAGCAAATGTTGTAGAGCCACATCTTCCGGTACATAAAACAAAAACATTTGAAAACATAAGTTATCTCAACTCCGGATAACCAGACCATCGTAAGCCATAACGATATTGTGATGAAAATCCTTTATAGATGTAAACGTAAGAATTCAGGTGAGAGGGTTGACAAAATCAAGAAATCCGGTATGGTGACGGCATGAGCGAAAAACCGAAACCCGAAAAACTAGCTCCCCCCCAACTCAAGCAACTGACAACGGAGCAGTTGGTGGTCATGATACTAGAGCAG
>NZ_JAAHFZ010000073.1:0-28370 GCF_010672795.1 Moorena sp. SIO1G6 | reverse complement strand
GCAGTCAGCAGTCAGCAGTCAGCAGTCAGCAGTCAGCAGTCAGCAGTCAGCAGTCAGCAGTCAGCAGTCAGCAGTCAGCAGTCAGCAGTCAGCAGTCAGCAGTCAGCAGTCAGCAGTCAGCAGTCAGACCTTGACCTTGGCCGTTGGCCACGCACTCGCGTTTGGCTGAAAGCACCTCAAGTAGCGTGCGGGTAGCACATAAGCTGATAACTGATAGCTGAAAGCTGAAAGCTGAAAGCTGAAAGCTGAAAGCTGAAAGCTGAAAGCTGAAAGCTGATAGCTGATAACTGATAACTGATAACTGATAGCAAGCCATATCGTCATAATTAGGAGTGGGGAAGAGTGCCAGCAGCAGATATTTTAGTTATGTCCAATGGCCCAGGAGAGGTGACCACCTGGGTGCGACCAGTGGTGAAGGCATTGCGGGAAACTTTAGGCAATGACCGTTCATTACTCCGGATATCGGTAGTCCTATCTCCTTGCCCTCATGCCACGGGCAAAGAAGATGCGATCGCAAAATCCTACCCAGAAGTAGACCGGGTTCAAGCAGCAGAGGATTTTTTGCCATTCTTGTTGTGGGGCAAGACAGCTCAAAACTGGGACTGGCATCCACAAGGGGTTGTTCTATTCCTAGGGGGAGACCAATTTTTTCCAGTAGTGATTAGTAAGCGCTTAGGGTATCGCAGTGTTGTCTATGCCGAGTGGGATGCTCGTTGGTACCCCTGGATTGACCACTTTGGCGTGATGAAACCCGATATTATCGCTCAAGTGCCTAAGAAATATGCCCACAAATTCACCCTAGTAGGGGATTTAATGGCAGAGATTAGGGGATTACCCCTTACCGGTTCTCAGGTTAATCAGGAGTTACAGGTTACTCAAGGGTTACAGGTTGCAGGTTCTCAGGTTACTCAGGAGTTACAGGTTACTCAGGGGTTACAGGTTACTCAGGGGTTGAAGGTTGCAGGTTCTCAGGTTACAGGTTCAACCCAAGAAGATAACCTTGGCCAAAAGGCCACGCTACGCGAACAACATTCAACCCAACCACCTTGGCCAAAAGGCCACGCTACGCGAACAACCCAAGAAGATAACCTTGGCCAAAAGGCCACGCTACGCGAACAACCTTCAACCAAACAACCTTCAACTAAACAACCTTCAACTAAACAACCTTGGCCAAAAGGCCACGCTTCGCGAACAACCGAAGATAACCTTCAACATTCCACTGAAGTGATCGGACTATTACCGGGGTCAAAACCAGCCAAACTAGCTCAGGGAGTACCTTTATCTTTAGCGATCGCTGAACACATCCATAGGGCTAGACCCCAAACTCGCTTTGTGATTCCGGTTGCTCCTACCATAGATCTAAAAACATTAGCCAAATTTGCCAATCGAGATCACAATCCCATTATTAACAAGACAGGATGGTCAGAGGCACAACTTATATATAAAGTTGATAACGACTCGGTGATTAATCCAGGGTTACAAGTTAAGGGGTTACAGGTTAAGGGGTTACAAGTTAACGGGTTACAGGTTAAGGGGTTACAAGTTAAGGGGTTACAAGTTAAGGGGTTACAAGTTACAGGTTCAAACTCCGATAACCTACCCTACGGCAACGCCAAAGGCGAACAACCTTCAACCCTTCAACCTTCAACCCTTCAACCTTCAACCCTTCAACCTTCAACCCTTCAACCTTCAACCCTTCAACCTTCAACCCTTCAACCTTCAACCCTTCAACCTTCAACCCTTCAACCTCCTAACCTTCAACCAAATACCCCGCCCCCGCAACTATTCCTCAAAACCCCCAGTGGCTTGTGTGTAGAACTCTGGGAGTCCTTTCCTACCTATGAATTGTTATCGCAATGTTGTCTTTGCTTAACCACAGTGGGAGCGAATACCGCTGAGTTGGGGTCTCTGGCCGTGCCAATGATTGTGCTGTTGCCGACGCAACAGTTAGATGCCATGCGGGCTTGGGATGGCTTACCCGGTCTATTGGTCAAGTTACCAGGAGTAGGCTCTAGCGTAGCGAAAGTGATTAACTGGTTGGTGCTAGGGCAAAAGCGTATGTTTGCATGGCCCAATATTTGGGCAAAAAGGGAAATTGTGCCAGAATTGGTAGGAAAGCTTGAGCCGGTTGAGGTTGCCCAACTTGCTCTAGACTATCTGGAGCATCCAGAGAAGTTGTCGGAAATGCGATCGCATCTCAAGAGCGTTCGCGGAAAACCAGGAGCTGCCCAAACCTTAGCTCAACTGGTTAAACAAGAACTTCACAAAGACATGATATAGCTTACCTAAATCAATTCTGATAATTTTTGATTACCTACTCCCGATTCCCTACTCCCGATTCCCGATTCCCGATTCCCTACTCCCGATTCCCTACTCCCCACTTGAGCTTGACTTTCCGAGTTAGATGGGATTACAATACTATTCCGCAATAGTATTTTAATTATGATTGTCGGTACAACACAAGCTGCATCTCTGCTGGGTATATCATCTCAACGACTGCGGATGCTATTAAGTAAAGATCGCATCAAAGGAGCCAAAAAAGTTGGTCGGTTTTGGCAGATTCCATTATATGATGGTGTGCCAGTGGTCACCGAAGGTCGTAGGGGACCAAAAGGTACATGGAATCAGGAGAAGCATGTCGGAGCTACCTATATCCACGTTAATGAGGAAGCGTTAAAGAGCAATCACAAGAACCAGACATCTTTGCCAGTGTTTACTGTTAAACGGGGTGAGCGGACTCATTACTGTCATGAGGTAGAAATAGCAGGAGCCTGCCGACTGGTTTATCGACCATTACAAGCTGAGTCTATGAGTGATTCGGTGTGGCTCCAAGTTGAGCCTAATGTTCTAGTGACTACTAAAGTGTTTACTGGTAGTGAGAACCTCGACGATAAATTAGAGGAGTCTCAAGATAGCCTTGACGCAACAGTTTAATAACTCTTGCTACCTATACCTTTAAGGTCAAGCTTGCATTAAAAAGCAACCGCCAAGATTCAACAAACCTGTAATCAAACCACCAAGAATTACTCCTTTAATCAATTCCCATCGTCCCGGCAATCTTAGCACAAGTAATACTGGGATAACATAGACTAACTGAGCAATACCAATCATAGACAATATTATAATATAAAACTGTTCCAAAATGGACCGACGCACTTCTGTCAGAGTGTAGCGATCGCGTTTTGGTTCTGGTCATTTAGTGATGTAGGGTGGGCAGTGGTTTATCAAGGAATAGTAATAGTTAAAAATCCGATAGAGCACTGCCCACCAGAGGATTAATTTTATTAAATAAATAATTAACTGTTGGTGGGCAGTGCATATCCAACCGATTCCGATCCGATTTTATTGGTCTCGTCCACTGCCCTGGTCATTTAGTGATGTAGTGATGTAGGGTGGGCAGTGGTTTATCAAGGAATAGTAATAGTTAAAAATCCGATAGAGCACTGCCCACCAGAGGATTAATTTTATTAAAACTGGTCATTTAGTGATGTAGGGTGGGCAGTGGTTTATCAAGGAATAGTAATAGTTAAAAATCCGATAGAGCACTGCCCACCCTAGGATTAATATCTAATTAAATCCCTGTTGGTGGGCAGTGCATATCCAACCGATTCCGATCCGATTTTATTGGTCTCGTCCACTGCCCACCCTACGATTAATTTTATTAAAACTAATTAAATCCCTGTTGGTGGGCAGTGCATATCCAACCGATTCCGATCCGATTTTATTGGTCTCGTCCACTGCCCACCCTACGATTAATTTTATTAAAACTGTTGGTGGGCAGAGGATTAATTTTATTAAATAAATAATTAACTAATTAAATCCCTGTTGGTGGGCAGTGCATATCCAACCGATTCCGATCCGATTTTATTGGTCTCATCCACTGCCCACCCTACGATTAATTTTATTAAAACTGTTGGTGGGCAGAGGATTAATTTTATTAAATAAATAATTAACTAATTAAATCCCTGTTGGTGGGCAGTGCATATCCAACCGATTCCGATCGGATTTTATTGGTCTCGTCCACTGCCCACCCTACGATTAATTTTATTAAAACTGTTGGTGGGCAGTGCATATCCAACCGATTCCGATCGGATTTTATTGGTCTCGTCCACTGCCCACCCTACGATTAATATCAATAATTTAATTACGATTAATCTTCGCAATTTGGTAATAAAAAAAAATTCCTAAACCCCTTGACAATAGATTAATAAATTAATATATTAATAATGTAAGCGTTTTCAACCAATAACGATTCATGAGTACAAACTTTCCTTCAAACCCTGATGACAATCAAAACCCTGAAAACCAAGGTCGCAAAGCTAAGAAAGCCAAGCACATCTTGATTGGTTATCCTGAACAAGTTCGGAAAACAATTCTTACCATCTATTCTCTTAAATACGCTTATCCCGACGAGTGGAGCACTCCCGAACCTACCGGAAATCCTGGTGAGGTTATGGTGACTTTGATTCGATATTTTTACGTAGATTAGGATAGTAAATTGCCAGGGCGTCGCCCTGGCGACCAGGAATGAAGAATGAAGAATGAAGAATGAAGAATGAAGAATGAACGTTTTTTTGGGGAGGGGTATAAATCAGCAAGCCGTCAGCGGTCAGCCGTCAGCTTATTTTATTCAAAAGCACCGATTGCGCTACGCGCAGGCTAAGCCTTTGGCTGATACGCGACACGCTGATAGCTGACTAACTCGGGAATAATGTACAATTAATCAGGAGTTATATGGTTTAAGTGCAGCTTAGCTGTACGTTTTGAGGTTTACACAATATAATTCGGTCAAGTATTAGAGTTTATCTGAGCTTGACCGAATTTTTTTATTAATTGCTATACTTATAGAAGTTATTAATGGGAGTTTTGATCCCCCCTAACCCCCCTTAAAAAAAGGGGGGAAAAGAGTAGGCGTATGGTGCGTTAGGGACGGGCTCGGCATCATTTTATAGGTATTCAGTCTTGGAAGAGTCCGTCCCGTAACGCACCACCAGGTCAAACTGATAGCTGACCGCTGAGCACTGATAGCTAATAGCTGAATAAGTAAAAATGGACGAAGAAAGAAGACAAGCATACCTCGAATTTATCCAGGAACTGCTAACTTGTCCCAGCGGTGAAGCAGTCCAAATTATTGAGAGCAACCGCGAGTTAGTGGATCTAGTGTTATTGCAGGTAATGGTATTAGTAGCAGAAAAACTAGCAGCCGATGGCAAGCCAAATGCTGCTGACTTTTTAGTTCGTCTCAGGAGTCAACTTTTAGAGATAATTTCAGAATCCTCTACTTTAGTTAATGCTTCATACCAAGACTATATGGAATTATTGACAGAGGTATTGGTAGCAACTAAAAACAGCAATGGCGACTCCAAAGTTGTCTACCCACTCCTAGAAGAAAACCTAGATAAACTCGACCATAAATTTATCGATATCTTGCAAAACTGGGCAAGTGCTAAATTCTCAGATTTGGAACAAAAAATAGCTGAAAAAATAGCTATATATATTGGCAAATTCAGCATCCTGATCAGCAATTTTTTACTCGGAAATAAAGCCAATAACATCGAGATTTACATTGCTGGTTACGAAACGATACTAACAGTTTTTACCCATGAGAGTAACCCCAAAAATTGGGCAAGCACTCAATATAACCTGGGCATTGCCTACAAAAACAGAATTAATGGAGATAAAGCTGATAATTTAGAACTCGCCATAGAAGCATACCAACTAGCTTTATCCGTTCGTACTAAACCAGACTTCCCCGAAAAGTGGGCAAGCACTCAATATAACCTGGGCAATGCCTACAGTGACAGAATCAATGGAGATAAAGCTGATAATTTAGAACTCGCCATAGAAGCATACCAACTAGCTTTATCCGTTCGTACTAAACCAGACTTCCCCGAAGATTGGGCAAGAACTCAATATAACCTGGGCAATGCCTACATTTACAGAATCAATGGAGATAAAGCTGATAATTTAGAACTCGCCATAGAAGCATACCAAGTAGCTTTATCCGTTCTTACTAAACCAGACTTCCCCGAAGATTGGGCAAGCACTCAATATAACCTGGGTCTTGCCTACATTTACAGAATCAGTGGAGATAAGGCTGATAATTTAGAACTGGCCATAGAAGCATACCAACTAGCATTATCCGTTCTTACTAAACCAGACTTCCCTGAAAATTGGGCAAACACTCAAAATAATCTGGGCGCTGCCTACAGTGACAGAATCCGTGGAGATAAAGCTGATAATCTCGAAAAAGCCATAGAAGCATTCCAACTAGCATTGTCCATTTATACCAGAGAAGTCTTCCCCGAAAATTGGGCAATCACTCACTATAATTTGGGCGATGCCTACAGTAAGAGAATACTAGGAAATAGTTCAGAAAATCTGGCAAATGCGATCGCATCCTATCAAAATGTTTCAGAAATCTTTACCCGTGAAGCCTTTCCCGAAGATTGGGCAGATGTCCAACGTAATATTGGTAAATTGCTGGTTCAGCAAGGAAGCTGGTATGATGGGCTATCCCACTTAGAGCAAAGTCTCCCTATCTATAGTCAAACCGAAAATCTAGAAGCCCTTGCGGATTCAATATACCACATTGCCCGCACCCATCATTTAATCATGAACCTAGACAAAGCCCGGATGAATTACCGGGACGCTCTCCGCATCTACAATCATCTCAATAATCAACCAGGAATAGCTATCTGCAAAACGGGATTAGGCATGCTGATGATTTCCATAGGATTTATCGACGATGCTAGACAAGAACTAACCCAAGCTTATGAAATTTGTCATACAATTAAGAATAACCAAGGAATTGATAATATTCAACAACTGCTCCAAGTAATTAACAAAATTAAAGCCAAGCCATAGCCATGAGTGAAGCCGATAAACTTTGGGATGAAACCGACGAAATTTTTACTAGCTGGAATCTTGAAGACATTCCTTTTTCTGAAAGTGCTTCAAGCTTGGGGTCAAACCTAGATCAAGTTTTCACAGGTCGCACCCAGGAGTTAAAGACGATATTTCATTTGTTGCGGGGTCGCGAACGGAAGCGGATATTAGTCTATGGTTCCGTTGGGATTGGTAAAACAGCATTTATTTTAGAAGTCTTGAGCGTCTTACAACGAAAAAGTAAAGATACTCTCGCTACCTATATCAGTCTACCCTTTGAAACTGATTTAGCAACCGCTGCTTTGATTGCCCTAGCTCGACATATGCCAGAGGATGAGTGGGCGCAACAACTGTTAAACAACATGGGATTGATGAGTGAATCGACTCGCAAAACCAAGACCAAGTTTGATGTAAAAATTCCAATGGTTGGGGGAAGTATTGAAACGGAATCCACACCCGTTAATGCCCCAAAGTTTCCCACTCTCACCTTTCAAGACTTATTGGAAAGGGCGCTGGAAAAGTATAGTCGTGTGGTGATTGCTATAGATGATTTAGATAAACAAGACCCAGCTAAGGTGCGTCAACTATTGCACGATGCTCAAGGCATGCTCAAAGGTGATGCTTGGTTTATTTTGACTGGGCATCCTTCCGGGTTGACTCGGGATTTGTTGATCTCTGAACGAGGATTATTTGATTTAGCATTAGAGATTAAAGCATTAGACCAACCCACCACTTATCAAATGTTAATTAACTATCTCGCTAGCGCCCGGATTAACAAAACCAGCAAAGACGAAACTAATCCTGATGCGGTTCATCCCTTCACTCTAGAAACCGCTAGAAATCTGTGCGCACATTCCCAGGGGATACCCCGTTGGTTCAATCGCATTGCTAATTATGTATTACTGAAAGCAGCGGATTTACAAGCAGAAAAGATTACACCAGAGGTATTTCAGCAAGGTTTAGAGTATGTCAGTCAGAAACTGCGTGGTCAGTCAGAATTAACTCCTGAAGATTATTATGTCCTTGACTTAGTTTTAGAAAAAGGGGTGCTATCCGATGAAAACGTAACCATGGATGACCTCAAGCGTCTTAAAGCTCAACAGTTTACTCAAGTTTTACCGATTTTAGATAAATTAATCCAATTTGACTTAGTGCGTCGTTTACCTACGGATAAAGCAGCGGAATATCAAGGAAATCCTCTACTTTTGCCTCCGTCAGAACAATCGGATGAATAAGAATGAAGAATTTAGAATTTAGAATTTAGAATTTAGAATTTAGAATTTAGAAATGAGTAGTTACGTAGGGTGCGTTAGGGGCGGAAAGCCTCTGATTTTTGGCCTCAACGCCCGGATCGGGATAATCCGCCCCGTAACGCACCACCCAAGGGCGAGCCTTCTAAGCTGACTGCTGACCACTGATAGCTGTTCGCGTAGCGTGCGCGTAGCGCATAGGCTGATAGCTTAATAATAAACAATGGACAAACAAAGAAAACAACAATACCTCAAATTGCTCCAGAAACTCCTAACTTGTCCCAAGGGCAAAGAAGTCCAACTTCTTAATAGCAACCGCGAGTTAGTGGATGCGGAATTCTTACAGGTAATGGCACAATCAGCAGACTATCTGACAGCAAAGGGTCAGCAAAATGCTGCTAACTTTTTACGGCGGATCAGGAGTAAGCTTTTAAAGGGTCTGGCAATTTCAGAAACCCTTACTTCAGCTAAGGCTTCATCGGAAGACTATCAGCAATTCTTAGAGGAAGTATTGCTAGCAACCGCTAACAGCAAAGGCGACCACGAAGTAGTCTACCAACTACTGGTAGCAAACCTAGACAAACTCGATCATAATTTTATCCCTATCCTGCAAACCTGGGCAAGTGCTAAACTCTCAGAAGCGGAACCAGAAACAGCAACAGAAATCGCTAATACTATCTGGGAATTCAGCACCCTGATCAGCGATTTTCCACTGGGTAATCAAGCCAATAATAGGGAAATCGCTATTGCTGGTTACCAAACCATGCTAACGGTTTTTACTAATCACAGTAACACGGAAATTTGGGCAGCTATTCAAAACAACCTGGCCAATGCCTACTGTGATAGAATCCGTGGCAATCGGGCTAATAATCTCGAAAAAGCCATAGATGCATACCAAATAGCCTTGGAGGTTTATACAAAATCAGACTTCCCCGAAGATTGGGCAAGCACTAACAACAACCTGGGCATCGCTTACTGTGAAAGAATCCGTGGAGACCGGGGTGATAATCTCGAAATTGCTATTAAAGCATTCCAACTAGCATTAGAAATTCGCACTAAACTAGACTTGCCCGAAGATTGGGCAATGACTCACTATAACCTGGGCAATGCCTACTGTGAAAGAATCCGTGGAGACCGGGCTGATAATCTCGAAATTGCCATAGAAGCATACCAACTAGCCTTGGAAATTCGCACCAAACCAGATTTCCCCATTGATTGGGCAATGACTCACAACAACCTGGGCATCGCCTATAGTGACAGAATCCGTGGAGACCGGGCTGATAACCTCGAAATTGCTATTGCCCAATACCAACTAGCCTTGGAGGTTTATACCAAACGAGACTTTCCCGAAGAGTGGGCAAGGACCCTATATAACCTGGGTAATGCTTACAGCAACAGAATAGTAGGAGAGACTACAGAGAATCTGGAAAATGCGATCGCATGCTATGAAAATGCCTCAGAAATCTTTACCCGTGACGACTTTCCCGAAGATTGGGAAAACATTCAACGTCATATTGCTAGACTACTGATTGAGCTAAGAAACTGATATACCTTAAAATACCACAAGTCATGGTTCGGTCACAATGGAACAGCAACTAAGCTTGCCATTATTGGATTTTTCCTCTGCTGTCGGAAGCTTTGCAGCAAAGAGTAGTGAGGAACGAGGAGCAATTTTTACCCGACGTGAGGTTGTAGAGTTCATTCTTGACCTGACAGGTTATACCGTAGATCGCCCTTTGCCAGACTATCGGATACTTGAACCCTCGATTGGTGAAGGTGACTTTCTTGTTCCGATTGTAGAGCGACTGTTAACTGCTTATGGTGCTCATGATTCTAATCAAGTCAGACTAGTTGATAGTCTCCACAATTCTATTCGTGCAGTTGAGATCAATCCTCAAAGCTTTGAAAATACCAGAATTAAACTTTTAAGGTTACTCCAGCACCATGGAATTAATCAAGATGACGCCTATCAATTGCTAACATCCTGGCTGATTGAAGGTGACTTCCTACTTGTAGATTTACCAGGTTCATTTACTCATGCAGTTGGCAATCCGCCTTATGTTCGGCAAGAGCTGATTCCGGATATTCTCTTGGCCGAGTATCGAGCCAGATATAACACTATATATGATCGAGCAGATTTATATGTCCCTTTTATTGAACGTGCCCTAAGTAGTTTGGAACCTGGAGGGGTTTTAGGTTTTATTTGTGCCAATCAATGGCTAAAGAATAAATACGGTAAGCTACTACGAGCAATGGTTTCTGATCATTATCATCTTGCTTACTATATTGATATGGTCGATACTCAGGCGTTTCGCACTGAAGTTAGTGCTTATCCTGCCATTACAGTCATCAAGTTCCAAAAATCCGAAGTTGTTCGAGTTGCTCATCGACCATTAGTTGAATACAACACACTTAAGAAACTAGCCCAAAATTTTTGTGCTGACTCTATTTCTCCGGAAAGTGGTATCATCGAGCTTAGGGGTGTAACAAATGGGTCAAAACCATGGATTCTAGATTCTGTTAAAGAACTTATGGTGGTTCGTCGCCTGGAAGAAGACTTTCCTAGTTTAGAAGACGTTGGTTGTAAGGTAGGCATTGGTGTAGCGACCGGAGCAGATAAAGTTTACATTGGGCCCTTTGAAAAACTGGAGGTTGAACCCGATAGAAAATTGCCTTTAGTCAAGACACAAGATATTAAAACTGGTATTATCAAGTGGGGTGGCCTTGGTGTTATCAACCCATTTCACGACAATGGTTCTTTAGTTGAACTTGAAAATTATCCCAAGCTGGCAAGTTACCTTGCCCAACATTCCGATACAATTTTGAAACGGAACTGTGCCAAGAAAAATCCCAAGAATTGGTACAGAACAATTGATAGAATTTATCCCAGCCTGACCGCTTACCCTAAACTGCTAATTCCTGATATTAAATCCAAAGCACATATTGTCTATGAAGATGGAAAATTATACCCCCATCATAACCTTTATTTCATTACTTCACAAGAGTGGGACTTAAAGGCACTTCAAACAGTTCTCAAATCAGGTATAGCTAAACTATTTGTATCTATTTACTCAACTCAGCTCAGGGGAGGGTATCTTCGCTTTCAAGCACAATACTTGCGGCGAATCAGACTTCCTCAGTGGCAAAGTATTTCAGAGAATCTTCAAAGAATGCTAATAGAAGCAGCAAACACAGGAGATCTTAACCTTGGAAACTATGCAGTGTCTGAAATTTATGGATTGACACCAAAGGAGCGAGCTGTGATTAGAGATAACCAGATCTAAATAAGCAATGAGTATCGATCTAGGCAACTATGAAGTTAAGGCCAGAAAAGCTATCCAGCTATTTTGGGGAAATCGAGAAGCAGCTCGCCAAAAACAAATTGAGAGTGGTAACCCCGATCAGGGAGAACGGGCTGGTGTCACTACTGGAAAGAATATGGATGGTTTCTTAACCATCATAGCAGATATTGTTAGTTTGAATGGTCTTGGAGCAGCGAATATTTGCTTAAAAAAACGGGTGCTTACATTACCAGGGTACTTTCGTCCTACAAAATTATGGGACTTGCTAATCATGAATCACGGACGACTGATTGCAGCCATTGAACTCAAGAGCCAGGTCGGACCTTCCTTTGGCAACAATTTTAACAATCGAACAGAAGAAGCTATCGGTACGGCTGTTGATTTATGGACCGCCTATCGTGAAGGAGCCTTTGGAGAAAATCCTCCACCATTTGTCGGTTGGCTGATACTACTTGAAGACTGTGATGAATCTCGCTCTCCGGTTCGTGATAGTGCCCCACATTTTCCCGTTTTTCAGGAGTTCAATGGAGCTTCTTATGCAGACCGTTATAACATCCTTTGTCGAAAGCTGATTCAAGAGCAACTCTATACCACAGCCACATTGCTAATTTCTCCACGTTCAGCTATCAGTACAGGTGACTATAGTGAACTGTCCGAGATGACAAGCCTCAAAACTTTCATTACTACATTTGCTGGGCATATTGCTGCTGAAGCAGCCAGAGCTAATAATAGTTAAATGTAAGCATTCAGCCGTCAGCGCTCAGCCGTCAGCGCTCAGCCGTCAGCGCTCAGCCGTCAGCCGTCAGCTATCATGAAGACGTAACTCATATAAAGAAAATGGTTACCTGTTGTATTCAAAACCTGTTCGCGTAGCACAGCCTTCTAGCCTGTCAATTAACCCATAGCACCTCAAGTAGCGTGCGCGTAGCGCTTAAGCTGATGACTGAAAGCACCTCAATTAGCGTGCGCGTAGCGCTTAAGCTGATGACTGAAAGCACCTCAAGTAGCGTGCGCGTAGCGCTTAAGCTGATAACTTATAACTGATAGCTGATAACTGATAACTGATAACTGATAGCTGATCTGCTGATGGCTGAAAGCACCTCAAGTAGCGTGCGCGTAGCGCTTAAGCTGATAACTCAAAGCTGATAACTGATAACTGATAACTGATAGCTGAAAGCTGAAAGCTGATAGCTGATAGCTTATCTATTCTATGCTAAAATATAGAATAACCATTACAAGATTTTTCATAAATTAATATGTCAGTTACTTGGTCAAATTGGAGGGGTAATGTTTCTTGCAACCCCAAAAGTATTGTCGAGCCGTCTTCTAACGAAGATCTCAGGAAAGTTCTTGCCATGGCTCGAACCGAAAGGATGAAAGTTAAGGTTGTTGGTTCGGGACACTCATGGTCAGAAGCTGCATGCACCGATGGTGTTCTTGTATCCTTGAAGCGACTAAACCGAGTAATCGAGCTAGACCGAGAACGGGGCACCGTTACTGTCGAGCCAGGAATAACACTAAACAGCTTGAATCAATACCTAGACCAACACGGCATGGCCTTGGAAAACCTGGGAGCAATTACAAAGCAGACTATTTCTGGTGCCATAGCAATGGCTACCCATGGAACAGGAGACAAGAATGGCTCACTGGCCAGTGCAGTGGTCGAGCTGGAGCTAATGAAAGCATCCGGGGAAGTTGTCCGCTACCAACAAGATAATCCCACATTTTATGGAGTATGTGTCAACTTGGGTGCCCTTGGTATTATTACTAGATTAACGCTTCGTTGTGTACCTACATTCTTCTTGCGAGATGTTCAACAACCGATGTTAACTTCCGTGCTCAGAAAAGAAATAGACACACTAGTTAAAGAAAACGATCATTTCCAATTCTTTGAATTTCCCCACACCTCACGCTCCTATTGGTTTAAGTTTAATAAAATGGATGAGCCGGTTACTCCCATGCCATTCTGGAGACAATTCCTAGACGACCTATCTAGAACTATATCTAGATCCGGCAATGGAATCGGTGACTGGATTACCAGAAATTTTCCTGCTCTAATTCCTATCATCTTTAGAGTAGCTTTTTTTACTAATCTACGGGGATTAAACCGTTGGGATAAGAGCTTTAAGATCCTCGCCTTTGAGAATATTAATTTCACCTATTCCGAGTTAGAGTATGCCATACCAAGGTCAGCTACAATCAAAGCTCTGGAGCAAATTCACGAGATGATAAAAAAACAGGGATTTAGGATAAACCTACCAATATCAGTTCGATTTGCTAGTTCCGAAGAGCATTGGTTAAGCCCACTGTATCAAAGAGAGTCTGCTTATATTAGCCTTAACTTATCAGGGTCAGATTTTAAGGTGATTGAAAACTATCACCGGGAAGCCGAAAAGATATTATTAGAGTATGGTGGCCGTCCCAACTGGGGCAAGCACTTTTATTCCAATCGGGAATATCTTCGCTCACAATACCCACGTTGGGATGACTTCGCTCTGCTTATGAAAGAATTTGATCCTGATCGACTTTTTTCTAACCCCTTCCTCGACCGCCTCTTCCCTTTTGATGTATGATTGGCTCAAATCGGTTGGGAGTTCGTTTCACAGCCGGGGTTTCTTCCATACTCTCTAATATCATTTCGGGATAATTACCCTTAATAAAAATGTAAGCATTCAGCCGTCAGCTATCAGCTTTCAGCTGTCAGCTTTCAGCTTATCGGCTACGCGCATATGCTTACAAAATCTCGAACTATTAAATTCTCCCGTTTGAGGTTGATCTTAAGCTGACGGCTGACAGCTGACGGCACCTCAAGTAGCGTGCGCGTAGCGCATATGCTTACCTTAAATTATACCAAAAGAAGTTTACAAAAGAGGTTTATTTTAAGCTGACGGCTGACAGCTGACAGCTGTTCGCATAGCGTGAGCTAAAAGCTCACGACTGAATACTTACATAAAAATCTCCCCAATCTCCCCATCTCCCCATCTCCCCATCTCCCCATCTCCCCATCTCCCCACACCTCCCACACTCCCCTCTCTCCACCTACTCTTTACTCTAATGCCTTTACCACTTGAGTCATTCCATCAAGTAATTTTTTATTTTTTTCGCTCCTAGCGCCATAGAGACGGGCAGAAAAGACTGTGATTAATTCCATCATGTCTTGGGTTAATTCGTCTTCAAAGCTGACTCCCTCTGGGGATTTATTAATGATAACGACTTCTGTGCCAAACTCTTCACAAATGGTAAAGATTAATTCTGAGCCAAATCTCAGCAATCTATCCTTGTGAGTAATCACCAACCGTTCAACATCCCCTGTCATAATTTTTTTGAGTAATTTGTTTAATCCTTTTTTGTGATAATTTAAACCACCCCCGAAATCAGAAATAGTCTCGTATTGCCAACCATTAGCAGTGCTAAAATTTTCTAATAATTGAATTTGAATCCTCAGGTCTTTTTCTCGCTCATCACTGGAAACTCTGGCATAGTTGATGGTCAATCTGTCCGTCAATGGCTGAGAATTTCTTGGTGTTATATGTTTGATATCTTTAAGGTAGAATCGTCGTTGTCCAGTAGGTGAACGTTGATATCTGATTTTTCCCCCATCAGCCCACCGTCTTAGGGTTTTGGTAGAGACTCCTAGCTGTTTAGCTGCCTCCCCAATGCTTAATGTCATCTCAGAATGACTTTCCATATCAATGCTAGATCTAATCACAACCTCTCTATTATTACCCATTTTGTCAGTAATGTCCAATGGTGTCTATTTTTTATAGAGAGGCAAGCTAGCAAGAGGAACCCACCCCTAACCCCTCCCAGGAGGGGAAGGCAAGAGGCAAGAGGCAAGAGGCAAGAGTAGTAAATAAATTATTATTTAATATAGTTTCGGGATAATTACCCTTAATCAAAATTTAATCATAATTCTTGCCATCTCCCCATCTCCCCATCTCCCCATTTCCCCATCTCCCCATCTCTCCATCTCCCCATCTCCCCATCTCCCGACCCTAATCCCTTGGCTTTAACAGAAACTGATCGAATTTAATCACCTCTGAATTAGGCGATCGCGTATCAAAGCGATAGCTAGTTACTATACCGGTGCCAGTATCCAAGATACTAAACACAGTCACGTCATTACTAGCGATATAAGGCAAGGGCTGGTTATTGTCTCCTAACAATGGCGCTATGGTTGGCCTCACTGGCTCTAATCCATTTGGGTCTCCAGTAGCGGAATAGTTTTCGTTATAACCAGTTGGTACTGGGCGCTTCTTCTGACCAACATAAGCACCATAACTATTCCCCACATTGGAGGATTCTAAAAAATGCATGCCATTACCATCAACAAAGCGATTCCATAGATGGGAATGCCCATAATACACCAACTGCACACCAGCAGCTTCTAACAATGGCACCACATCCCGAATGATATAATCCTGGTCTTTGGGGTACTCATAACGCACTGCTGTCACCTTACCCGTCCGATCCCGCTCAATGATCTGCACTGGGTCAGTATAAGCTGGGACAATATTGTCCCCTAGGCTATGGGGAGGATGGTGAAGCATCACAATTTTATACTTAGCTTGTTGGAACTCAGTGCTATTGAGTTCTGCCTGGAGCCATTGGTACTGGGGACTCCCTTTACTAACTGCTTCAAAGATATGTTGTCCGTATCCCCAAGCGATGGGATTGTCTAAATCTTGTTGCCGTTCTTGATACCTACCTTTGGCATTAGGACTTAAGCTAGGTGTCCGCCAAATATTAGTAATGTACAACACCACTAAGCGAATATCACCAAAGGTTACCGCATAATAAGGTTTGCCATTAGGTAGGTAAAAAATCTCGTTATAAGTGTCAGTATTATAGGTATTATTTTTTAGCCAAGCTTGGTAATAATTAGGGTCATTATCTGGATTTAACTGTTCAGCTTTTTGCTGATAGATGGCTTGTGCTGCAGCCCGAGGAAAAGGGTCATTGAATTGGCTATTCAAATCCTTTTCCATAGAAAAACGCCCCATCACTTCATGATTGCCAACTACAGGAAAGATCGGGGCATGTTGAATAATTTCACCGCCATGGTAGGTAGTTTGAACCCCATTCTTTTCCAATTGGTAATTGGCTCGACCCTGAAGACAGGGGAAAAAGGCACCACCCCGGTTATCATCAAACCATTCCGAAGCCCGGTCAGGAATATTAACTAAATCACCAACATAGAACACCCCATCGATTTGGCCTACGGTTTCTACCACCTTCTGGAGATTAGCTGCTGTCATCGGCATTAGTTGATGGTCAGAGGTCAGAAGAATTTTCTGGGGTGTCTCAGGGTTTGGTAGAGCACTGAGGCTATAGAGCTTGCTCCTGACAACTTGCCCATTCTCCTTGATACTGGTGACTTGATAGGGAACACGAAGACCAGGAGTCAGTCCAGTTACGATGGCTTCATGACGCCAAATATCCCGCATGATTGGCTTCTGGTAGACTTGGGAGTCTTCGGTCTGGTTGCCGACTCGGGATTTTTGGTCTTCCCGAGTGCGGCTGAGTTTAGTAGTAGTAGCAGTGGCCTTACGGTAAGAGGTCGTGCCGTAGGTAACGGTGTGGCGGGAGCCAGGAAAGTCGGTAAACCAAACCACCCGCACGGAATCTTCTGTAGGAAATTGTAAGAATGGGTCAGTCAGTAATTCGTAAGCGGATGTCATGGCTCGCTGCTGGGTAATTTGCTTGATAGTTGGGACAAGAACAATTACACCGATCACTATAGCTGCCATGAGGATAAAGCGACTGATAGAAAACTTGACCATGAAAGCTATCGGGCAGGGAATCGGGAATCGGGAATCGGGAATCGGAACCCACCCCTAACCCCTCCCAGGAGGGGAACGGGAATCGGGAATCGGGAATCGGGAATCGGAACCCACCCCTAACCCCTCCCAGGAGGGGAACGGGAATCGGGAATCGGGAATCGGGAATCGGGAATCGGGAGAAGAGTGTGGGGAGAGGGGGAAGTGTGGGGAGAGGGGGAAGTGTGGGGAGAACTAAGAAGTAGTTTTCGATGAAGTTGGTATAGCTTTGATCATACTTATGTTGATCATACTTATGAGGTAGATTCAATTTTCTTACCCCGACTCCCGACTCCCGACTCCCGACTCCCTCGGTGCGCTTGACCCGTAATTAAATTCGCCACGGGTCGCACCGCTCCCGACTCCCGTTCCCCTCCTGGGAGGGGTTAGGGGTGGGTTCCGACTCCCGACTCCCTGATACTTTAGCTGATCGAGTGCCTCAAACCCTCAATTTGTTTTTGTGGAAAGTATATTTTGGATCCTAAACATTTATGTAAAATATTCTTGCAATAATTACATTTGAGGTCAGATTAAAGTTAAATTAGATACAAAACTAACTGACTACAGGTTTTATAGAACTAAATCTATGACATTATTAACTACTAATCAAGTTCTTAAACAACTTAAGCAAGGACTGTCGTTACAGAAAGCCGAGCTGAGTCATATTGATTTACAGGGGTTGAATCTGGATCAGGCTCAGTTTGCCCATGCTTACCTACGTAATGCCAATCTCTCGGGAGCGTCTTGTCAAGAGACAGACTTTACTCAAGCCAATCTCAGCTGGGCAAACCTATCGGGAGCTACTCTGGTTTATGCCCGACTTTCAGGAGCTCAACTGAATCGTGCTGGTTTGGAGGGGGCGAATCTCCGAGGGGCTTGTGCAACAAAGGCTAAGCTGTGTGGGGCAAAACTAGATGGGGTTGAGGCTTCCTTAGCTCAGCTGCAAAAGGCTGATTTGAGAGAAGCAACTGGGAAAGGGATAACCTTTATCAATGCCAATCTCAAGATGGCGAATTTAGGAGCTGTGAATTTCCCTGAGGCTAATTTCAGTGGAGCAAGCCTTGATATAGCTAGCTTAGAGGCAGCTAACTTAATGGATACTAAGTGGGTTGGTGCTGATTTGGAACGAGCCAATTTAAGCCGTGCTAGTTTAGTCAGAGCAGATTTAACCTCTGCTAATCTGATTGTTGCTAATCTCAGAGCTGCTGATTTGACCGAGGTGATTTTGCGTGGTGCTCAGTTGCTGGAGTCAAGTTTGGAAAATGCCTTATTAAAGGATGTTGATTTAACTGAAGCGTCTTTATTTTCTGCGAATTTAGAAGGCGCTCGCTTATCTAATATTAATCTTAAAAATGCTGATTTACAGTACGCTAATTTAGAGAATACTATTTGGAATGGTGTTGATTTTTATAACTGCGAGGTAGCAGGTGCAGTGTTTACTGATGCTAAGGGCTTAAGTGCTCAACAGTGCCAATGGCTGAAGAAAAATGGCGCGTTGAATGTTCCTTGTGGGTAACAGCAACCTAAGCTATCAGCTATCAGCGGTCAGCGGTCAGCGGTCAGCGGTCAGCTATCAGCGGTCAGCTTTTAGCTCACGCTACTTGAGGTGCCGTCAGCTTATTTTATTCAAAAGTACTGATTGCGCTACTTGAGGTGCTGCGCGAACAGTAGCTTGGCCACAGGCCGACATTTGATAGCTGATAGCTGATAGCTGATAACTGATAGCTGAATGCTTAGGTCTAGAGATTTAATCAACTATGCGATCGCATCGACTATAGTAACCGTTGCGGAAACCTAACCGTTGCGGAAGCCTAACTGTTAAACAACCATGCGATCGCGTAGCGTGGCCTTTGGCCAATCGCGTAGCGTGGCCTTTGGCCAATCGCGTAGCGTGGCCTTTGGCCAATCGCGTAGCGTGGCCTTTGGCCAATCGCGTAGCGTGGCCTTTGGCCAATCGCGTAGCGTGGCCTTTGGCCAATCGCGTAGCGTGGCCTTTGGCCAATCGCGTAGCGTGGCCTTTGGCCAATCGCGTAGCGTGGCCTTTGGCCAATCGCGTAGCCTGGCCTTTGGCCAATCGCGTAGCCTGGCCAAAGGCCAATCCCATAGTTAGATCAAATCCCGATAATTGCCCAAACTTACGATATCCAGACAAAATCTTTCTCCCCCGACTCCCGACTCCCTCGGTGCGCTTACAGTCGTCGAATTAAATTCGCCACGGGTCGCACCGCTCCCGACTCCCGACTCCCGATTCCCGACTCCCGACTCCCGATTCCCGACTCCCGAAATTAAAAAGTACCAATAACTGGTATAATGATCCCGAAGCTATTTCAAGCAATAACTTGAAACTGAATATGGGTGCAGCAAAACCAGTGATCACCCTCACCGCAGGTTGGGCCAGGGCAATGGCGATTGCCCTGGGTGGGGTGACCTTAACCATGTCGGGAAACTATGCCTTAGCCGATATTGTTCCAGATGGAACCTTGGGTTCAGAAGGGTCTGTGGTTATACCTAATACCACTGTCCGAGGGGAAATCGGGGATGTGATCGAAGGTGGCGCTAAACGTGGTTCTAACCTATTCCACAGTTTTAAAGAATTTAATGTCGGGGAACTACAACGGGTTTATTTTGCTAATCCTTCTGGAATCGAGAATATTCTAAGCCGGGTAACTGGAAGTAATATCTCCAATATTCTAGGCACCTTGGGAGTAGATGGGTCAGCGAATCTGTTTTTGCTCAATCCCAATGGCATTGTGTTTGGACACAATGCCAGATTAGATGTAGCTGGTTCCTTTTTCGCTTCTACTGCCAATAGCCTGGTCTTTGCTGATGGCCAGGAGTTTAGTGCCACATCCCCAGAAGCCCCGCCACTGTTAACAATTAATATAACCCCAGGATTGCAGTATGGCAAATATGACCCCAGGACAAGAATTCAAAATGCTGGGAATTTAGCAGTAGGACAAGATTTAACTCTAGCTGCTGGCAATCTGGATTTACAGGGTCAACTGGAGGCTGGTAGGGATTTGACTCTGTTTGGAGAAGATACGGTTAGCATCAGGGATAGTATAGCGCAACCCTTTATCGCCAATGCCGGAGGTTTACTGCTAATTCAGGGGAATCAGTCAATTAATATTGCTGCCCATAACCATACCGATAGTGGTTTATTCGCTGGTGCTGATTTACGGTTGCGTTCCCATAATCCTGTAGCCGGGGATGCTCACTATACCGCTGGCGGAAGTTTCAGTATTGAGCAGTTGGATGGGTTACCCGGAAATTTACTCAGTCCCCATGATCCCATTATTCTGGCCAATGGAGATGTCAGTTTAGGAAACTATACCGGAGCCTCACTACATATTTTGGCTGGAGGGAGTGTTACCGTTGGAGACCTGGAGATTAACTCTACCGATACCGCTGATAATGCCATTAGCCCTAATAATTCCAATCCGTTCTTGGCTAGTCTGGCTAATGTTACTTTGTCTGACCAAGCCGGAACCTCTATCGTAATTGATGGCAGTAGTCAACCTACCTTAGATATTCGTGCTGGCATAGATTGGTCATTACTCGGCGGTTTTCCAGGAAATAGCGATACTGGAAACTTAGGGTCTAACTTTGGGACTGCTGCTACTAGTGCAGATATTACGATTGGTGACATCTCGATTCAAGCACCAAATGGACTAGTATTCTTAACCAATCAGTATCAACCGAACGGATCTAATCCTAGTAACAAGCTGGAGATTGGCACACTCCGCACTGATGACGATTTCGGTGGGTTTGTCGGAAATAGTGGTGATGTGATTATCGATTATCGAGGCGGGATTGAAATAAGCGATCGCATTAATACCTCTAGCGCTACCGGTAATGCTGGTCAGATTAAATTAATTACGTTTGATGACATCACCCTTGACAATAGTGACATAATCACCAGTACCTCCAATGCTGGCCAAGCTGGAGATATTACCATTGAAACCGGTTCCTTTACCGCCCGCCGAGGAGCTAGGATCCGAACTAACAGCAACAGTCAAGCCGATGCCGGAGATATCACGATTACCGCCAGTGGGGCAGTTTCCATCGATGGCAGAAACGGCACTGAAGCCAATAACAACGGCACTGAACTAGTATCTCGTCTGGACAACGGAGGCATAGGCAAAAGTGGGGATATTACCATCAAAGGGGATTCTGTCTCAGTAACAGAAAGCGCTGTCCTTGATGCTAGGCTCCGGGGTGAAGGGAGTGCAGGTAATATCAACATCGAGGCTCGTCAAGTGATATTTGAAGGGGCACCGAGGGCAAAGAATAGCCGAGGCAATGAAAATGAAGCCTCCAGTGAAGCCACAGTTAATGTTGAGCGTGGGGCAACCGGCCAGGGGGGTACGATAACTATTAAAACCGAATCCTTATCAATCCTTGATGGTGCTAGACTCAGTGCTGATCTCAACGGTAAAGGCACTGGGGGCAATATTGAAATCGAAGCTAGTGATAGCGTAACGGTGTCTGGAAGAACAGGAAATCGATTTAGTAGGATTAGGAGTAACGTCGGAGAATTCGTTAGGCAAGACGCGGTCGGGAACGGTGGTAACATCACCATTCGCACTGGCTCTCTCTCCCTGACCCAGAGCGGTCAAATCCAAGCCAACACCAATGGCACAGGTGATGCTGGCCAGATAACTATTGTTGCTGATGACACAGTTACCTTAGAAGGGCAAGCAACAAGGGGTAGGAATGCTGGCATTTTCAACAACATAGAAAGAAACGCTACCGGTAATAGTGGTGGTATTTCCATTACCACAGGCTCTTTGTTCATTAATCAGAATGGTTCCTTGGAGTCGAGGATCAGAGCACGGGATGAAGGAGAGAGAAATGGTGGTGATATAACAATTACTGCTAAAGATCAAGTTATCCTGGACAAGAACATTAACTCGATTCGGACCGAAGTGGAGGCTGACGCAATCGGCAACGCAGGAGATATATCGATTGATGCCAAATCAGTGACTATCAAAAATGGTGCTAGAGTCGTAGCTGACACCCTGGGAAAAGGAGATGCAGGCGAGATAACTATCAAAGCTCGCAATACAGTTACCATTGACGGGATAGCAAGTAATGGGAATATATCGAGCGGTTTGCGCTCTCGGGTCGGTCCGGATCGAGAGTCTAGCAACCAATCAAAAGCTGAAGGTGAGGGTGGTGCAATTACCATAGAGGGAAAGTCAGTTTTTGTGACCAATGGCGGTCAAGTAAGTACTGAAATCAATGACATAGGAAATGCTGGCAATATATCAATTATTGCTGAGGATGAAGTGATATTTGATGGCGCTGCTAGGAATGAAGACGGGGATACATTTTCAAGTATTATCTTCACTCGAGTTAGACCTCAAGCAGAGGGCGACGGTGGCAAAGTATCAATTGAAGCTGGGTCAGTTTCCTTTACCAACGGTGCTGTGATAAATTCCCAAACCCGTAGCACAGGGAAAGGAGGTGATATAACTATAACAGCTCGCGATCGCGTTTTAGTGGACGGATTCAGCGAGCTGATTGGAGCAGATAGTGGCATATTTAGTGATGTTCAATCGGATGGCGAGGGGAAGGGTGGTGACATTGAAATTGAAGCTAACTCCATTGAAGTTACTGATAGGGGGAGGATACGTGCTGGCACAAGCGGCAGGGGGAATGGTGGAGATATAACCATTACCCGTAGCAATACAGTAACTGTTAATAATGGAGTCATTGACAGTCGTGTAAACCAGGGAGCTACTGGTACTGGAGGAAATATTAATATCACTACTTCGTCCCTATCTCTTATTAATGGTGGGCGAGTAGAAGCAGGAACCTCCGGTGTCAGTCAAGCAGTTCTAGATTCTGATTTCACCAACCAGTCCTATCAAGAATTTGTGCTAGCAGATCAGCCAGTAGCCTACTGGCGTTTAGACGAAACTACTTCGATAACGGCTGTTGACAGTTCTGGCAATGGCTTCAATGGTACTTACAGGAATGGTGTAACTCAGGGAGTTCCAGGAATATCAGGCACAGCAGGAGAATTTGATGGCAACAATGATGCTGTGGATGTTGGTATTATTGCACCAGGGTCGGAATTAGATATCAGCAATAAATCCTTCACTGTAGAAGCCTGGGTCAAGCCAGACGAACTAAAAGAGCAATCCTATGTTGGGATACATCCAAGCAATAATCGCAACGATGGTAACGGTGACAGTCTATATTTCCGAGTGACCAGTAACGGGTCTGTCCGTTTTGGTGACTTTCCCGATGACTTGGAAACACGAGACAACCTTATTGAACCAGATACTTGGTATCACATTGTAGCTACTTACGACCAAAGCTCCGACAGAAATACCATTTTTGTCAATGGAAAGAGAGTCAGAGGTAACGACCAAGGTGCTTTTGAAGGTCAAAACCCCCGTTTCTTGATCGGAAATTGGCGGAACATTGGTGACCAAGCATTTAATGGTGTGATTGATGAAGTCGCAGTCTATAACGAAGCCTTATCCCCCGAAAGGATTACTACTCACTTTTTACTAGGGCAACTAAATCTTGGTGTATCTCCGGAATCCTTCTCTGAACGTGCAGCAAATGCTGGTACGATTAAAGTCAAAGCTGATGACATTACTATCTCTGGAGTTAGTCCCACTAATAGTGACATTGCCAGTGGTTTAGTTTCTAGCAGCTCAGGCAATTTCAGTGGTGAAGCTGGTACTATCACCATCAATAGTGATTCCCTCAAGGTTGAAGATGGAGGGATAATAACAGTCAAAAGTGAGAAAGGGGTAGCAGGCAATCTGACAATTAATGCTAATTCCCTGTTGCTTAACAACGGAACACTTTTCGCTGAAACTGCTCAAACTCCCAATCCTGGGGAATCAGGAGCGAATATCACACTAAACGTATCAGACCTAATACAGCTCAAAAACAAAAGTCTGATCTCCGCAAAGGCTTCCGAACAAGCTAACGGAGGTAACATCACGATTGATAATAATCCATTTCTGATTGCTTTTCCCCCAACTGGTGATAATGGTAGCGATATCATTGCTAATGCTCCAATGGGTCAAGGGGGTAATATCAGGATCAATGCCTTCAGCATTTTTGGTGATATTGAAGAGCGCAAAGCTATCCCAGGCAATGGCACCAATGATATAGATGCCTCTGGTCAGACAGACGGTGTGGTGGATATCAACACCATCGATGACTTCCTGGAGCGGGAGCCCAACAGCTTACCCACGGACCCAGCCCAGCCTCAATTTGACCAGCGTTGTCAACCGAGTAATAGCACTGGCAGTAGTCTGATCAATACTGGACGTGGCGGCATACCCCCTCGCCCAGGTCAAATCAGCAGCAATAGCAATTGGGAAGATATACGCCGTCCCACTCCCCGTGGACGGTATCGCTCCCGGACTGCATTGGTGAAGCCCCCCGTTCAGCCCCCCACTACCCCTAAGCCAAAACGAATTATAGAAGCTCAAGGCATCATGATTGATGCTAATGGCAATATCTTTCTGACCGCTTATCCCACTACCGTAACACCGGATGGATTTCGCCAGGTGCCTGGGTCTTGTTATTTGCGCTAGGGAGCAGGGAATAGGGATGCAGCGTGGAACAGGCATCTTGCCTGTTTCAAATGACAAAAATTTAGATATACCTCAGCCTTACTATGAAACGTCATACTCTATTCAAGAGATAATTTAATAGAAACCCTAGATTTAGCGTCCCTATGCTTCGCCCGACCCTAGTTGGCACCCAAGCCCTAATTTTTTTTCTCCTAAATTTAGTTCTCCCCATTGGCATCCTCCCGGTCTTATCCTATCCCAGCACTGTTAAGCCAATTCCTCAAGATTGGTCAGCGTCAGATTTAGTGGAACAAGGCAGAGCATTCTACACCAAAGGTCAGTTTAATCAAGCAGCAACCACTTGGGAACAAGCAGCACAAGCCTATGAATCCCAAGGGGATATACTACATCAGGCCATGGCGTTAAGTTATCTGTCTTTGGCTTACCAGAAACTGCAACAGTGGTTTGATGCGGAAGATGCGATCGCATTTAGCCTCAGCCTGTTAGAGACAGGAGCAGATCTCAGCAATACCCCAGACTACCAGCAAATCCAAGCCCAAGCTCTCAACACCCTAGGTAGTCTAGAATTAGCCTTAGGACAACCAGACACTGCTCTAGAAGCCTGGCAATTGGCTACTGAGATTTATCAACAATTAAAAGATGACATTGGCATTACAGGTACCCTAATTAATCAAGCCCAAGCGATGGAAGCCTTAGGACTTTACCGTCGCACCTGTAAAACCTTATTACAAGCCTTAAAGCTGGACAATAATTGCGATTTGTCCAATCAAGAACGGTTTGAAACGGTGCTGCAAACCTTTCAACAAACCCCTGATCCCCAGATTAAAATCCTTGGCTTACGTAGCCTTGGGAATACTCTCCGTCTGCTCGGGGATTTGAACCACTCTCAGCAAGTGCTTAAGGCAAGTTTGAAAGTAGCTCAACCTCCTCTCGAAAAACGAGAGACATTACTGAGTTTGGGGGATACAGAACGTTCTTGGTACAACCACTATAAACAATTATACACCAGAACCAACTTGATAACTGAGCAAAAAAAAGTTAAACAACAGGTTATTGCTCAGGTTAATCATGCTATAAAATACTATCAAGAATCTCTTCAAGAGTCAAGCAAATTATCAGCTTCAACCAGCTTAGACATTGAGCCAAAACTACAGCGATTAAGTTTACTAATTGATTTCCACAATTGGTTAGAGACCTTAACCGATGAATATAATAATGATAATCAAGAACAACCAAGTATCCAAGACTTAAAATCTCAAATTAATGACCAAGTCAAGGAATTACTCAACAGCGAGATTACTAAATTACCAGCTAGTCGAACCGCAATCTATGCTCAAATCAATTTTGTCGAAAGCCTGATCAGCTATGATCTAAAATCAAACAAGCATCAAGACAATCTTCAGCGGTCATCCTTTATCCTTCAACCTTACGAAATTGCCCATACTTTAGTCAAAGCTCTCCAAGAGGCTCAACTTGTAGACGATAAACGAGCCGAATCCTATGCCCTCGGTACCCTGGGTCAGCTCTATGAACAAACTCAGCAATGGTATCAAGCTCAAGAATTTACCGAAAAAGCCCTCACCTTAGCTCAAGGTATTCAAGCCGATGACATTGCCTATCAATGGCAATGGCAGTTAGGACGAATTTATCAAGCTCTGGGAAAAACTGAAGAAGCAATCACTGCTTACGAAGCCACTGTCAAAACCCTAGATTCTATCCGCCAAGATTTACTGGCTCTCAGTTCAGATGTGCAGTTTTCCTTTCGGGAAAATGTTGAGCAAGTCTATCGAGAATTAGTCGATTTACTCTTGCAGGACGAGCAAACCGCTGAACCGATCGCAAATAAACGGATCCCAGATAACCGGATCCCAGATAACAAGCTCAAGCAAGCTACCGAAGCAATTGACTCTCTCCAGCTAGCCCAAATTGAGAATTTTCTGGGGTGTAACCTTTCTGACATTGTGGAATTGGCCGAGCAGGAAATCGATCCGAGTGCAGCATTAGTCTATCCGATTATTCTCGATGACCGGTTAGCGGTGATCGTGAAATTACCAAAATCAGGAGAATTTATTCACTATACCACTGCTTTACCTAAAGCTAAACTTGAGCAAACCTTAGAAAGTTTGCGTATACAGCTAGAAAAACGTTTTATTTCTGAAGACAGTCTAGCTTTATCCAAACAGGTTTATGACTGGTTAATTCGACCGGCGGAAGGGTTGCTCGAAGCCAATCAAGTTAAAACCTTAGTATTTGTTCTTGATGGTGGATTTCGCAATGTTCCCATGGCTACCCTTCATGATGGTGAACAGTATATAGTAGAAAAAGGCTATGCGATCGCACTCATTCCTGGTTTGAATTTACTGGAGCCCAAACCCTTAGCTCAAGTTGAGTTAAATGCCTTAGCCTTTGGACTGTCAGACATGCGCGAGGATTTGGCTGATCATCAAGGTTTCGCTAACCTACCCAATGTTAAAACAGAATTAGCAGAAATTAAATCCCAAATTCCCAGTCAGCAATTGCTCAATCAAGACTTTACCAGTCAGAAATGGCAAGAGTTAATCAGTTCGGTGCCATTTCCCGTGGTGCATTTAGCCACTCACGGTCAGTTTAGTTCAGTACCAGAGGAGACCTTTCTGCTGGCGTGGGATAAACGAATCAATATCAAGGATTTAAGCAATGTCATCCAGAACAGAAGTGACAATAGTTTAGAAGCAATTGAATTACTAGTGCTGAGTGCTTGTAAAACTGCCGATGGTGATAGTCGTGCTAGCTTAGGATTGGCCGGGGTAGCAATTCAGTCAGGAGCAAGGAGTACTCTGGCTTCCCTATGGTTCATTAATGATGAATCTACCGCTAAACTGATGACATTTTTTTACGAAGAATTAGCTGCTTCTGGCGCAACGGTTACCAAAGCTGAAGCCTTGCGCCGTGCTCAAGTTAATCTCTTAAAAGAACCTGGTTATAAAGCTCCATTGTTCTGGGGAGCCTATGTTTTAGTGGGAAATTGGCTGTAATCGGGAATCGGGAATCGGGAATTGGGAATTGGGAATCGGGAATCGGGAATCGGGAATCGGGAATCGGGGTCAGCTATCAGCTATCAGCTATCAGCTATCAGCTATCAGCTTTGTGGCACAGGCTTCGACCCTGTGACCTAACTCAAATAAAACGAATGCTGAGTAATGCACCACCCACGGGCTCGCTGATCGTGTTTTTCTCAATTCTTGTCCACTGTTCAAAGCTCCAAAGTTGCCTGTTGATGATAGCTTCCTCAGAACTACCACAAAGTAATCGGGAATCGGGAATCGGGAATTGGGGGAGGTGTGGGGAGATGGGGAGATGGGGAGGTGTGGGGAGATGGGGAGATGGGGAGGCTTGTCCTAACTTTAATGCGTAGTGCTATATAGGGATCGGTGTAGGAATTGTGATAATTGTTGATCCCGACTCCCGACTCCCGACTCCCGACTCCCGACTCCCGACTCCCGACTCCCGACTCCCGACTCCCGACTCCCGACTCCCGACTCCCGACTCCCGACTCCCGAC
>NZ_JAAHFZ010000072.1:0-29478 GCF_010672795.1 Moorena sp. SIO1G6 | reverse complement strand
CTGCCATCAACAGATACACTGGAGCACTCCTAAGGGAGAGAATATCTAGGAGCCGTATGAGGGGAAACCTTCACGTACGGTTCTGAAGGAGAGGTGCCCCGGATAATACCGGGCATCGACTCTAACCACTGGCAAGATGCCAGTTCTACACAGGGAATCTTCTGCAGCCACTGGCAAGATGCCAGTTCTACGCGGGGCTTATTACCCGGCCACTGGCAAGATGCCTATTCCTGCCACTGGCAAGATGCCTATTCCTGCCACTGGCAAGATGCCAGTTCTACGCGGGGCTTATTACCCAGCTACTGGCAAGATGCCAGTTCTACCCAGGGCTTATTCCCGGGCCACTGGCAAGATGCCAGTTCTACGGAGGGGAAAGGGAAAAGGGAAAACAGGGTAAAGGGCAAGAGGGCAAAAGGGTAAAGGGCTAAAGAGTCCACGCACACCCACACATAACACGGAAACCAATATAGGTGTCGAGGTGCCCAAAGGCTGGATAAGACTTGTGGCGAGACCCAGAACGGCAGTAAAGAGGGGAGATAACCCAACAACCGCCCCGCAACAGCCGCTGATAATTATAATTTTCATTATCATATTGCCAGGCACTGTCATCTGTCGGGGCACCTTGATAGTGTGAGTGCCAATGGTCTGCACACCACTCCCACACATTCCCATGCATATCGTAGAGTCCAAAGTTATTGGCTACCCCAAAACTACCCACTGGGGTCGTTTCCTTAACATATTTGCCTTTGGCACCAGAGCCATAAGTATAGTCACCATCATAGTTAGCTAGGTCGGTTGTAATCGTCTCGCCAAAATGAAACGGGGTGGTTGTTCCGGCTCTACAGGCGTACTCCCACTGGGCTTCGCTGGGCAAGCGATAAGGGCGTTTCGTATACTGGGACAGCCGCTCACAAAACTCCACCGCATCATCCCAGGAGACTCGCTCTACAGGTAGGTCTTTACCTTTAAAATAGGATGGATTGGGTTTAAGTTCTGTTTTGACTTGGGGTAGGGCGGCCACAGCTTGCCATTGGGCTTGGGTAATTGGGTATTTGCCCATGAAGAAGGATTTAACCGTGACTTGATGCTGGGGACTTTCACTGTTGCTATGCCCCTCTTCTGTTTTTGGGGAACCCATGATAAAGCTCCCTTCGGGAATGGCAACCATCTCTAACTCAATGCCATTCCCTAAGTCTTGGGTAAAACCATCAGCTTGTTGCTGATGACGGTTGATAATTAGTTCTGTTTCTTTTCTCAACCAGCCTGTTTGTTTCAACTCAATAGTTGCCACTTCAAAGTCAAAAGGTTCTAGCTCAATGTCTATTGATGCATCTGAAGAGTGACTAGAAATGCGTTCCAAGTGTTCAGCTAAAGCAGCATACTCTCCTCCCAAGCGATGCAAAACCTGAGTAGTAATCTGGGCAAAAGGCATTATCTTCTGTTGAGTAACTTTATCCCACTTAAAATCGGCAGACAGCAAAGCTGTAAAATTCTTAATATATATACCGAATTTGCGGGCAATATATTGGGAAACTTCCTCCAAGACTGCATCAACATCTGGAATCGGAACGGAGTCTACTAGTAAGTCTCTGACTCCTTCGACAAACTCATACTGAACTATCTCCCCTTGAGAGGAAACGGGTTGTAAAAGACCACTCATGAATACTTCAGCAACATGAACCTGCATCGACTCTGGTAGCAGAGTTTCTTGGATAAGATAAACCACAGGCAAACTGACAGGAACTGCTGCCATCAATCCCGCTAAACGTCTTGCTGTAGGGGATGCTGTTGTCCGAAATCGCTTCACCAAATCGACTGCAGATAGTTGATTTTGAGCTGTTGATAAAGCTTGGGGTAAAGACGCGACTAAAGATAACTCCAACAAAATCCCAGCGGTTTGGGTATTCCCTAACCCAGCCACCACTCGCGACCATTGTTTGAGAGAATCAGGTTCTAAGGTAACCACAGGTAAGGTTAAACTGTTGGCAAGATCGACATCTTCCCAAACTGGTAGTCCATCGACTATGAGCTGAGGGTTGGGGATACCTGGTGCTAGAGCACTTAATTGCACGGGAAACCCAGCACCTAGTGCAGTTCGCCCCCACAACCGTTCTGGCAAGAGTTGTACAATTGCTAGGGAGCATGCATTAGACCAGAGTTTCAAGAGGTCATGGATTTTACCTTGACGCCAGATTGGAGATATGCAATCACTAATTAACAGGATTAAGCGCCTACCTGCGGGGTCTAATAATTCCTTTGGACTGCGGAAACCTTGTTTATTTGCTGAGAAGTTACCCTTGGGAAATAGCTTGATTACCCCATCATGATCAGTTTTTAAGCCCCAAGTGCGAACATCTCGAAAAGCGCCTTGAAGTTCAGTCAGTTTCTGAAACTCAGCGATTATTTCTTGCCAAATTACTGTGGAACGGGATTCCTCCACCACCAGGGCTAAATCTAACCAGCGTTCCGGTGCTGGCTTGAGTACAGGTGTCCAAATCTTTTTTTCCACAATCTGGGTAACGGTTTCCTCTTCATCAAGAACCGTCTGAGTTTGAGAGGGAACTTTCCGCATCAGGGCACGCAACGCCCTTGCTAACCCTAGAGTTTGGCGTAATGCTGGAGCAGCGGGTGCTTGAAAGGGAATGCCTTTAGATACCGTTTTCTCTGTTGAGTTATCTGTTGAGTTATGGGGTGAGGAAGGGGGAAGATGAGCAGAGGCAGTAGGTGGACTAGAAGCAGATTTAATGGGTGGTGTTAATTTAGCATCAGGCTGCGTTTTAGGCGTTTTAGTTTTGGTTTCAATAACAGTTTCAGAATCTTCAATAGGTCTTTCCTGGAGGGAACTTTCTTCAACCTCACCGATTTGAACAGCAGGTGTTTCCTTGAGGGAACTTTCCTCAAGCTTACGGATTTGAACAGCTAACCAGAGGATATCGGCAATTTGTTCACCATCTAAATCTAACTCAGCCCGTTTGAGGTGAAAATTTAGTGCAGCGATACCCAAAGTTTCTGGTTTCATCATCCATCCTCACTGCTGGTTAAATACTTAAGTAATTGTTCAACTAATTTTTCTTTTTCTTGACCAGTGGGTGAAAATTCACGAGTCATCAAGTAAATAACATTGAGGAGTTGATCGGTTGCTAAATCTCCCTCTTTACGTTTTTCCAGAAATTGCACAATTAATTCCTGAGCTTGTTTGGTAATCTCCGGCTCTGTACCCAAATGAGCTGCCACAATTTTCTCTAATTCTACATCACTGGGTTCCTTTATATTCAGCCGCAGACAGCGCCGCAAGAAGGGGGGCGGAAAGTCTCGTTCTCCATTGCTAGTTAGAATTACCAAGGGAAACGCTTTACAACGTATTCTTCCTTCTGTGATATCAACTTTGATATCTTTGGCAGTTGGCTGATTTTCATCTTTATAAGCGGTTCGTACTGCTACTGTTTCCAACTTTTCTGAAATCCGAACTAATTCGGGTATCTGAAATTCTCCCTCTTCAAACACATGAAGCAAATCATTAGGCAAGTCTATATCACTTTTATCAATTTCATCAATCAGTAGCGATCGCGGCTTATCTGATGGTAATAGTGCTGTACCTAAAGGCCCAAGTTGAATATAGTTACCAATTTGTTTGAGATTATCCTGATTAGTCTTATCCTGTTGCTGAGCATCCTGTAGACGACCGATGGCATCATAGGAATAAAGACCATCCTTCAAGGTTGTCCTGGTTGTAATCGGCCAGTATAACACTTCACCTAATTTTAACTCATAAGCAACGGCATAAGCTAAGGATGTTTTTCCAGAACCTGGTTTTCCGGTTACTAGCAAAGGACGACGCAGGTAAAGGGCTGCATTGACTAAATCAATTTCTTCAGAACGAGCCTGAAAAGTAGCACCCCGTCGTTGCGCCTTGTTGATATTCCCATCAAACTGACGCCAACTCGGTGGAGGGGGTAATAGCTCGTTAATTTCCCCATCAATAGGTTTGCCAGTGCCTTGAAATATTTTCCAATTATTCATATCACATAGAGTATTCGATACTAGGGGGCAAGCGCTTGGGGTCTTCCCATAATAAGGAAAGATGCTGTCCAATGTGAGTATCTGGAGCGGTAGGGAAATGGTCTAAGCGTTTATTTTTGACTACTTCAGGTAGTTCATGAACACAGCAACAGTTTAGAAGTCCATCAACCTCTTTTTGGCAATTGTTGGATAAATTCTGCCTTAACCATAAGGCTACGGGGATAGCTGCTTTCAGGATTACGGCAAATACACTACCTTTACCTACCTGTAGAGGAGCCTTTACCAGTTTAAGTCCAATAATATTGTTTTTACTTAATTGGACAAACAATACTTTCAAATCCTGACCATCACCTGACACAAAAGCATTACAGGCAGAGCCTTGACTTAGTTGTTGGAAGAAATCCCACTTTTGTTGCCAACACCCTTTGTGACGACTGTAAGTTTGTAACAATCGCTCTGCTGAACGAACTAATACCTGATAATGACAGCCAATTGGTGTCGGAAAACCAAATTCATCATCAATTTCCCAAGTATCAACCGCTTGATTCATCAGAGCAAGGGGAAGAAATAATTCAATCGTTAAGTTTCTCCAGGAATATTTAGTACTGACATCTAAGAATAATTGGAGGATTTGCGGTATCTGATCAGCCGTAACGGCTTCCGGAAAAGATCCAGGCTTAGAAAGTGAATCACAATCTATAACACTATCATTTTGCCTAAACCAAGCATCAACAAAGTACTGCTCTTCTTTATTTGGATTGCTCACTAAGCTTTGGTTGCTAGCCTGAACAACTACCATTAAATAAGAGTTGGTACTTTTTGGTTTATTGTCTACCTCTCTCAACAACTCTGAATATCCCTTGATATTCTGGTTACCCCATTCGTTTAACTGATGATAAACTGATCGAGGCAGTTCGGAATCTGTGACTAAGTAACCTACCCATCGCTCAATTCTGGTATATTTCGATGTTCCTTGGGGCATCTTTCCTAACTCTTCAAAAATTACTGTTAAATTATCTGGTACAGGATGAGGCCAATCATCAGGAGAACAAGCGTGGTATGCTCTTTGAACACAAGTTATAATTTCTTCTTCAAAAGTAGTTAACAACTGTAGTAAAGCTTGTGTATTATCTTTTGTTTCTTCTAACTGCTTTAGTTGATTAAGCTCTCGCTCAATCTTATCCATATCATTAACGATATTTTTAAGCTGTAACTCTAGATTGTTTATCTCCTGAGGATTGCTGGTAAAGCGCTTCTTTTCGTCAACGTCTCGGTAATCTTTTTCTAACTTATTCAGGTCATCCTCTAGGCTTCCACGCCGGAGTTGTATAGCTCTACTCATCCCCATCTTCTAGTTCATGAAGCTGTTGTTCAATTTTCTCCATATCGTTAGCTATATTTTCTAGCTGTAACTCCAGATTATTTCGCTCCTGAGGATTACTTTCACGACGCAGCTTTTCTGCAACATCTGTGTAGTCTTGCTCTAACTTTTCGAGATTTTGCTTAAGGCTTTCTATTCTGAGTTGTTTAACTCTAGAAGGTTTTTTGCGAACCTTACTTTTCGTAGTTGAAGGGACTTGCTGTAAGGGTAGATTTTTCTGACTCACAGCATCAGGTTCAACTGATTTAAACAACTGTCCTCCCTCATTATCCTCCCAACGCAGATACAGCACTGGACGATACCACTGATTCCCTTCAATATCCATAGCACTTTGTCCCTGACGCAATGCGATCGCTAATGAATTTTTTTCCCCCACTGAACGATAAAACGATTCCACAAAAGCACTAGCGGCATCCACCCTGATGGAATAGGTCATTGCCACTACAGCAGGAATACCTGCACCAATCAAACTCTGTGCCACCCCATTGAAGACAGACTCACTCTTACGAGACATGGCACTTTTGCAAGCACTCAGAACAACCAAAGCAATTCCCGATGCTGAATGGGGTTGCTCCCGACGCTGCAAATTCCCCAAGAGTTCTCCCAGTGCTTTGGCACTGACATAATCAGCTTTACCATCTGAGTCTTCAAACACCAAATAACCTTGAGCTTGTCCCAATGGGGCACCGCATTCACACTGAGTTGCACCCTGGTTATAAGCTTTCTTGCACCCTATTTCATTACAGCGCTTGCCAAAAAAGCCATGTCCATCAAAATGCAGAACCTGAGGCACTGCTGAGGTTTGGCGCTCTGACAACCGCCTGCGGAGTGCTTTGAGTGTAGCAGATTCTAAAATTTCCAGTTGGATGTGCCTTTGTTCCTGAGCCTGTTGCAATCCGTTTGCGATCGCATCTGCTTCAACAGCAGGTAAATATGGCATTCCCATACTCTGATCCCCTGCCCCAGAGGAAATCAACAGGACATTGAGCCGTTCAACTCGGGGTAAATTAGGACAAGGACTACGATAGGCAATATAGCGGGAGAAGGTCACCCTTTGGTGGGCTAGAAACCCATACTGGTTATGGAGTAATTCCCAAGGATAATCAGTAATTCGTACAGGTTTAGGGTCTTCTGCTGGAAACCACAACCGAATATGTAAGAAAATGCGATCGCGTTTAGCCTCTGCTACTGCTGCCTCTATCAACTGCTGAATGTCTTGACCTAATATTTGATAGAGCCTACGCCCAATAGTAGCCAAGTAGTCAGGCTCAAAAGCATTCCGTTCCGGTAGCAGCAGTTGCTCACGTACCATCCAAGCCTGCTCCTCTTCCGAAAAGTTATCCTCTTTGAACTTAGTTGACTCTAATATCTTAACTACCGTGAAACGTCTGTCCTGGACATCGGGAGTCTGACTATCCAGAAAAGGCAGACCAGGTTCATGATGGACTTCTCCTGATGAACCCTCCACAGTCACTTTGAAGCAATCTTGCTTGCCTTCAATGGGATAAAATCGCAGTTCCAGCAGTGTCATTCCAAGATTTGCACCTTATCAGCTATGGCGAAAATTAACTCTAGTTAGTATATCATCTGATTTTCTTTGGTATCGCCAGCAGAACACCCTTAGCTTAACATTTTTACGGCTAATTATAGGGTTTATATTTGATTTGTGAACATAGGAGTTATGGAAAAAGGGAGCAGTAGGAAAGAGTTTGGAGGATTTTTTAGTGTTATTAAAAATTAGGAAGATTGTTCATGACCTATTTATAAACGCTATAAGCTTTTGTAGAACTACTGGCAAGATGCCAGTTCTACTTCTACAATCACTGGCAAGATGCCAGTTCTACTTTGACAATCACTGGCAAGATGCCAGTTCTACTTTGACAATCACTGGCAAGATGCCAGTTCTACTTCTACAATCACTGGCAAGATGCCAGTTCTACTTTGACAATCACTGACAAGATGCCAGTTCTACTTCTACAATCACTGGCAAGATGCCAGTTCTACTTTGACAACGACTCCCTACTCCCTACTCCCGACTCCCTACTCCCTGAACTATAACCTATAGCAACACTCAATGCTCGTTCTAAATCTAGCAAAAAAATCGTTAATTTTTCTGCTTCCGATTGCCATACCGCGACATAATTAGCCATACCAAGGAGATAGCTTTGACTGTAAGAGTTTGGCAATTTCCGAATCGTTGATAAGGGCAAATCGATCATAGTGGGTAGCCGATCAACCGGTATGGCGCAGGCGTCTCCCCCGGGAGTTTTAACGATGATCAAAAATTCGCCAACATTTGATAAATCAATAGGGGATTTTGTGACAGCAGCGGTTTCCCCTAAACCTTGACTTATCGGTAGCTTAGCTTTGGTAGGTTTGACGAGTATTGGTTTTAAAGGGAGCAGGGTAAAGGTTCGATTGTCTAGATGGATTAGTCTGTTATCCCGGCTACTTTCCTTAATGTTGCTGGAAAAATCCCTAACTTTCAATACCACTTTCATTGGTAATGCTAACCAATACTTAGCGATTTTAAAGACAATAACTCGGGCTTTTTTCATATCTCTACTCCGTAAGCTATCAGCTATCAGCCATCAGTTATCAGCTTTCAGCTATCAGCTATCAGCTATCAGCTATCAGTTATCAGCTATCAGTTATAAGTTATCAGCTATCAGTTATCAGCTATCAGTTATCAGTTATCAGCTATCAGCTATCAGCTATCAGCTATCAGTTATCAGGTTTCAGCTTATGGGTTACGTCACAGGCTAGAAGCCTGTGCCATGCTACTTGAGGTGCTTTTGAATAAAACAGGTAAGCATTCGTTTAATCTGAGTTAAGTCTGCTGACGGCTGACCGCTGACCGCTGACCGCTGAATGCTTACTATTAAATTATCCCAAATGAAGTTTATTTTAAGCATTAGGCTGACTACTGACTGCTGACCGCTGACCACTGACCACTGACCACTGAATGCTGAGGTTTATTTTAAGCATTAGTCTGACAACTGACCGCTGACCGCTGACCGCTGACGGCTTTATTAATTGTTGCTAAAATCTCTTCGTCTAAATAAGGTTTAGTTACATAAGCCATAGCCCCAAGTTCCGTAGCAAGTTGTTTGTATTTTTCCTGACTACGGGAGGTGAGCATAATAATAGGAATATCAGCTAAAGCTGGCTCTTGATGACTAAGACTCAAAAACTCAAGACCATTTAACCGTGGCATTTCTAAATCACAGATGATCAGATCAACACCATCACTTTTGCGCAATAGTTCTATCGCCTCTAAACCATCTTTAGCTTGCAGCACCTGGTTACCATTTCGTTCCAGAATTAGGCTTAAATTTTGTCGCTCAGTAATGGAATCATCTACCACTAAAAAGGTTTTAGAAAGGTTAGCTGGTTGAAGGTTAGCTGGTTGAAGGTTAGCTGGTTGAAGGTTGGCAGGTTGAAGGTTAGCAGGTTGAAGGTTAGCTGGTTGAAGGTTGGCAGGTTGAAGGTTAGCTGGTTGAAGGTTAGCTGGTTGAAGGTTAGCTGGTTGAAGGTTAGCAGGTTGAAGGTTATCAGGTTGAAGGTTATCAGGTTGTCTATGATCAGCTTGAAGCTTGTCTGGAAAACCTTGGCCAAAAGGCCACGCTTCGCGAACAACCTTCAACCTGCTAACTTTCAACTCTTGAGAACCTTCAACCTTCAACCTGCTAACCTTCAACTCTTGAGAACCTTCAACCTTCAACCTGCTAACTTTCAACGATTGAGAACTGCCAACTTGAAACAATGATGGCTGAGATTGAGGGAGCTGCTGTACATAGTTAAGTAACCCTGTACCGTCAATTACCAGAGTTAAACGACCATCGGCCAAAATACTGCAACCATAAACATAGGAAGGATATGCGATCGCATTAGACAGCTGCTTGATCACCAGTTCTTGCTCTTCGAGTACTTGTTCCACTTCCAGTCCCACCCATCCTTCACCAGTAGCCATCAATAGGATGGGATTAATCTCTTGGGGTTTAGTGAGCAAGGGATTCCAAGCTGGTAGTGTCGATACCTGTTGGGATGAGTATTCCAGTAAAGATGAGAGTTGGTAAACGGGGGTGCTATACTCATTCCCCCTGTGATGCCAATTCAGGATTTTTTGATCACTTACCATCTGGATTTGCTCAGATGCTGGCAACACTATATGTTCAATGTCATTACCCACAAACCCATACACTCCCTGACTAGCCTGAACCACTAGCACCCTGGCATTCCTGAGAGCCTCTTGGATCTGCAAGCAAAAGGTTGTGCCTTGACCAGGCTGGAAGCGAATCTTAACCCTACCGTTAATCCGTTGCAGTTGGGAGCGCACCACATCTAGGCCAATACCTCGTCCAGAAAGTTCGTTAATTTGAGAAACAGTGGAAAATCCTGGCTGACAAAGTAAGTCTAATAGCTGATTTGGCTCCGGTGATTCGCCCAGGGCTTCCAAGTGCTCAACACTGAGCAGGTTGGTTTCCACGGCACGATTATAAATCTTTTCCAAGTCCAGTCCCTGACCATCATCTGTGACTTCAATGATGGTGCGATTTCCTTGATAGAAAGCACGAATTTCAATCTTACCGATAGCAGGTTTACCCCTTTGTTGGCGAACTTCAGAGGATTCAATACCATGGTCGAAACCATTGCGGACTAGATGCAGTAAAGCATCATAGAGATGATTAGCAATGGTTTTATCAATTAGGACATTAGTCACACTGAGGGTCAATTCCGCTGACTTGTGATGGACATTAGACAACTGCTGCACCATGGAAGGAAAGGACTTAAGCAGATGTTCCAGAGGTATAGTCCGAACCGATTGAAGAGTATCCCTCAGCTGAGTTGATAGACGCTGTTCTCGTTCCACACTAGCAGCAGCGGTAGTAGCTAACAAGCTCAGGTCTTCTGTAGCTTGAGTCAGTTGCAGGGTTTCTTCCCATGCCGAATCCCACAGCCTAGAAATTTGCTGATTAGAGGAATGCTTCTTGAGCTGAGTGCGCAGTTGAGTCAGGGTGTGGCGGTGTTGCTTGAGCCAATTGGAGAGTTTTTCAACTACCCCTTGACAGTTTTCATCCTGCCATCCTAACTGGTTTTGGTTAATCAGTAGTTCCCCAACTAGGTGAGATAGGTGTTTAAGACTGTCTAAATCAACGCGCACTGTGGCTGATGTCTTGATCGAGCCCTCTGCTAATGAAGGCACACCAGCCTCTCCAGACTCCCGATCGGGAGGAGACATTGATATTTGGTTTACTTCTTTTCCTGATTCAGAGTTAACCGCTAACTCCGACTCTTGCTTAGAGTCAGTCTGAGCTTGGTTAAGATTGTCTGTTGCTACGGTTTCTGAAGATTCATCCAGAAATATAGTATCTGGAAATATACTATCTGGAAGTATACTATCTCCCTCAAGAGATTCCTCTTCAGGAAACACTTGATTAGTTTGCTGTTGCGCGAGAGGAATATTACCAAAGGTTTCCTCAAGTAATTCATCAAGGGCTGTTGCCGATTTAAGGTTAGCAGGTTGAAGGTTAGCAGGTTGAAGGTTAGTGTTGGTTGAAGGTTGAAGGTTAGTGTTGGTTGAAGGTTGAAGGTTAGTGTTGGTTGAAGGTTGAAGATTAGTGTTGGTTGAAGGTTGAAGGTTAGTGTTGGTTGAAGGTTGAAGTTTGTCTGGAAAACCTTCAACGTTCCAACCTTCAACATTCAACGATTGTGAACCTTCAACCTTCAACGATTGTGAACCTTCAACCTTCAACGATTGTGAACCTTCAACCTTCCCACCTTGGCCTTTTGGCCACGCTTCGCGAACAACCTGTAACTCTTCTTGTGACCCAGCTAATTCTTGAAGGGGGAGGCTGGGGTTTCCTCCACGAGTGCGATCGCCTGCTAAGACAACGGTATGAGCTTCCTGGAAATTCCTTAAAGCAATCTTGGCAATTTCCATCACCTGTTCAGGATGAGCGTCAAGGGCTTT
Organism: Moorena sp. SIO1G6; assembly: GCF_010672795.1. Classification (NCBI taxonomy): domain Bacteria; kingdom Bacillati; phylum Cyanobacteriota; class Cyanophyceae; order Coleofasciculales; family Coleofasciculaceae; genus Moorena; species Moorena sp. SIO1G6. Next base: position 18,103 of record NZ_JAAHFZ010000072.1, on the reverse strand, counting down.
GAGGGTGTGTTCGGCAATTGCTTTAAACCCTGGTAAGTTCAAGGATTCCCCTAAGCCTACAAATATTTCACCTTGTTCTCGCAAGGTCTCAGCAATCTCTATCAACTTAGCCTTGTCATAATCGGGGGTTGAAGGTTGAAGGTTAGTGTTGGTTGTTCGCCTTTGGCGTTCCCGAAGGGTAGGTTCAAGGTTAGCAGGTTGAAGGTTAGTTTCGGTTGAAGGTTGAAGGTTAGTGTTGGTTGTTCGCCTTTGGCGTTCCCGAAGGGTAGGTTCAAGGTTGTCTGGAAAACTTTCAACCTTCAACCTGTCAACCTGTAACCCTTGAGAACTTTCAACATTCAACCTGCTAACCTGTAACCCTTGAGAACCTTCAACCTGTAACCTTCCAACCTTCAACAAGGAAGCTAGGTGATCGATTCGTTGTTTGACTCCCACTTCAAAGATAGATTGGACAATATCAAAGCCAAGTTCTGCTGATGTGGGTAGAGAGGCTTGATAGTCAAAACAATCTCCTAATTTAGCTTGCAGTTTAGCAAACACCCCTGCAGCTCGGTTGATAATCTCAGTATTCTTGCTCAACTCCCCGGTCATTTCAGCGGTCAGTGCCATCCTGAGGCACTGATATCCTTCAAACAGTAGTGTTTCTAGCTCTGTATCAATGGTTGCCTCAGGGGCTAACATTGCCCGGAAGACATCTTCGAGATAATGTGCTACACTCTTTATGGTGTCTTGCCGGACATTAGCAGCTGCGCCTTTCAGGGTATGAGTGGCTCGCATTAAGTCATAAAGTTGGTTTTTTGGCTTGTTCGGTGTCAAAGCCAGCAAATTTTGTTCAATAACTTGCAGCAAGTCCTGGGCTTCGCCTAGAAAGTATTGATAGGTTTCTGGATCAATAGTTGACATTTTTTTAGGGAGTAGGGGATCGGGAGTCGGGAGTCGGGAATCGGGAGTCGGGAGTCGGGGTAAAAAACTTGAATTTACCTTATAGTTGCTGGTGGCGAAAACCACGCCAGTAGCTGATCAGGCTTTTAACACTCCCCGCGCCGCCGCCCCACACTCCTCACACTCCCGACACTCCCCACCCGTAGCACTATAACTAGTTCACGGTAAACCGCTCAACAGCTGCCTGTAGATTTTTGATGGTGGTGAGGGATTCCTTGAAGGACTCCCAAAGCTCGGTAGAGTCTTCAGAAGTATTGGTGGATATGGTGGCAACTTCTTTCATGGTTTGGGTGACCGATTGTGATTGTTCCAGTTGGGCTAGGGTTGCCTGGGTAATGCCTGCAACTAACTGGCTAATCTCACCAGTAGCTGATGCGATCGCATTTAGATTGCCCTTGCTTTCTTCTACCAATTCCGTGCCAGTATTAACCTGAGCGATCGCCACTTCGGTCACTTTAATCACCTCTCGGGTCTGAGTGCGGATTTCAGCAACTAAATTAGAAATTTCCGTAGTTGCCTTGGCCGACTGTCGAGCTAAGGAGCGCACCTCATCAGCTACTACCGCAAATCCTTTACCATACTCCCCAGCCCTGGTGGCTTCGAGAGCAGCATTGAGGGAGAGTAGCTGGGTTTGGGTGGCAAAATCACTAATCAAATTCAATACCCGGTCAACATTTTGGGAGTATTGACTTAACTGTCTAATTTGGTGGCTGGCTTCCTCCACACTGTCCCGAATTCCTAGAATTCCCTCCACTGTGCGGTTCATAGCTGTCTCCCCCGATGCTACTTTTTGGTTTGCCTCTTGCACAGCTCGGTCGATGGATTGGGCGCTAGCGGTTACGGCTTGGGTAGAGTTAACCATGCTCTGGATTTGATCAATCCCTTGGGTCAACTCCTGACACTGATGCTGGGCTTCTTGGGAAACTTTAGTAATTGCTGCTTCACTCTGTGTAGCAGTTTCAGCGACTTTGACAGAAGCTGAGAGTACCTGGATCACAATTTCCCGTAAACTCTGGATGGTGTTGTTGTAAGCATCTGCAATAGTCCCAAGTTCATCATTGGTAATCGGAGCTCTAACGGTCAAGTCACCGTCTAGAGCAGGTCGGACAGCTGTAAGCAAATCAATAGCACGCTGTTGGAATAATTCCCTAGCCTCCTTTTCCTGTGATGCTAATTCTGCTAGTTTTTGGGATTGCGTCCGCAATTGTTCCAAATACTCAGCTCGCTGCAAGGGTATACTGATCTGAGCCGCAATCTGAACCATCCAATTAATCTCTTCCCCTTGCCAATCCCTAGGCTCAGAATTTTGATAAGCAGCCAGTAAACCCCACAGCTTATCCCCTTGGAAAATTGGCACAATAGTATAGGCTCTGGCCTGATATCGCTCTAGCTGCTCGATATAACAACTTGAAAAATCCCCTTCGTAGATATCACTAACCACCCAGAAGGGTTTGTCTTGGCTAGAGAGATTGCCTTGGATGGTTTGCAGATAGGTATCTCGGATGGTTGGGGCTTGCTGGCTAAACTGCTCAGGGGTATTTCCAGCCACCGTTTTCACGATACATTCACTAATATTTTTGTTGATGAGGGGATTATTAGTCTGTTCCTGGATTAGAGAGCTCCAGCCACTAGCCACCGACTCAGCAACAAAGGAGCCACTCCAATCAGAATTGAAGCGATATATCGTAACACGGTCAACCCCTAAGAGTTTACGAACTTCGTTGGTGGTAACATTAAAAATAGTGCGTAGGTCTTGGGATTGTTGAATTTTATCCGTGACCTTAGTCAATACTCTTTCCCGTTCTGCTGCTTGATGTAATTCCTCAGACTTTAACCGTTGTGCCTCCAGTAGCTCAGAGTGTTGCAATGCTACTTCTAACTCAGCTGCAATCTCTAGCATCCAGCTAACCTCTGACTCCTGCCATTGCCTGAGATCAGAGTTTTGATAGGTAGCCAATAATCCCCAGAGTTTTTCATTCTGGTAAATAGCTACAATCACATAAGCTCTGACCTGATAACTTTCTAGCACTTGAAGATAACAAGGGGTGAACTCCTGATTGTAGATATCCTCCACCACCCGGTAGGTTTCCCCCCTACTATAGGAACCCCCCTGGGTTTCTTGAAGATAAGTATCGACCTGATTAATTGGTTGAGTAGCCAATTGTTGGATGCTGCATGCGCTGATATCAGCCCTTAGGGTTGGACTATGAGTCTGGCTCTGAAGCAAAGAAATCCAGCCTCCAGCCACAGACTCTGCTACAAATTCACCACTCCAATCGGGATTAAAGCGATAGATAACGGCTCGGTCAGTGTTGAGCAGCTGTCGCACTTCTTGAGTAGTGGTCTGGAAAATAGTCTTGATATCCAGAGAACGGCGGATTTTGTTAATGACTTTCGCCACAGTTGCCTCCCGCGCCTGCTGCTGTTGCAACTGAGTGCGTAACTCGTGGGTAGTTAGGTGAAGGGATAGTTCTGTGGCAATAGTTTGAAAGGAATTAATCTGTTGTGGAGTCCAGGATGGAACCGACCTGTCTTGGTTTGTCTGTACCAGGCATTGCTGCAGGACCAACAAACCCCAAGCTTTCCCCGATACGGGCAAGCATAAGCTGAGACTCGATTGAACTTGAAATTTATCCAGCAGCTGGAGTTGGTAGGGAGTGACCGAATCATTGCTGACGTGATCGATAATTACCCTTGACTGCTGCAAATACTCTGTGGACAAGTCAGCCCCAAAAGCAGTAGCATCTAGGGTTTCCCCGACCGCAGGAGTCCACCCCCGTTCTACGGCTTCTGCCAAAACTATTCCGGTGCGAGCAGAATTGAAGCGATAAATTAACACCCGCTCGGCAAGGCTTAGATGTTGAACCCCATTGACTGTATTGTTTAGTAAGGTTTCCCAGTCCCCAGCTTCACTCATTAATCTGCTCAGCTCTAACAATTTTTCATGCTGGGCTTGGAACTGTTGTTGGAGTGCCTCTTCGTAGCTAAGCTTCAATTGCTGAATTTCCAGATTCACCCCTGCGGTAAACTGCTCAACCTCCTGACCAAAGGATTCAAATTGCTCCAAATTTTTTTTCAGGTCTAACTTATCTACCCTGCGGCGTTGCTCTAGATCAGTTTTTAGCCTGTCTAGGCTAGCGTTAAATCCCTCTAGGTTGGGGCGAGCAGAGTTAAAAAATTGCGGAGTATTCTCCTTGAGGAGATTGTGATTTTCTAATAGCAGTTCTGAATCATTGTCATCCCATTGTGCTTCTGACATCTGCCTAGAGTGGTAAATTTTCCTTATACTTCATACTTTATATCAAGTGCTGCTTTGACAATTCGTTGGGCATCTAAGACAATACTACTGGCTTCAGGAAGATAGGCTTTGACAAAGTGCCCAAATCTGAGGGGCAATAATCGATCAGGGGGTTGTAAGTTTTGCCAATGGTGCTTTTCTATTTCTTCGACTTGTGAAACCACCAGTCCCAGCAGTTTGCTGTTGACTTGAAGTACAATCACCATGATTTTTGTCCTCGGCATGTCCTTGGGTTGCCAAACAGCAGGAAATCCTAGCAGATAGTTTAGATCTAACAACCACAGCATTTCACTACGCCAGTTGTAAATCCCAATCACACTATCGGCAGTATGGGGAATTGGCAAAATTTCAGCAACCGACACATTCAGAATTGCTTGGATGTAGTTTACCTGTAACAAAGCCCCATTGCCAGACCCTACCTGGAAGCGCAAAAATTTCTCCTGGGGGGGAAGTTGGGCATCAACACTGACCTTAACGGAGGTAGCCAGAGGTAATTGAGCTTGATTCCCCTGGAAATTATGTTCATTTTTCTGCCAGGAGACAGGATAATGAACTTGATTAGTTCTCACCGTTGAGCCTGACTCTAGCCAAGTAGATAAGTCGAGCACCACCGGAATGCTTTCTAGTTTAATTTGTTTGCGCCATGCTGGTTGTTTCTCGGTTAGGCTACGCCCCAAAATTTTGACGGTATCAATTGAGTTTGGTTTTAGCTTGCTGATTGTGTGGTAGATAAATCTTACCACGGCTCCTGGCTTAGGAGCGGGGTCTGCTTCCAGTAAAACCAATAAACAGCTATCGTATAGTTTAACTTTAGCTATAATACCTTCGTGCTGAAGTTTATGATTCAGCATGGCAGCGATGACTTTTGGGTTTCCTTGTTTAGCTAATTGTAAAATTTTGCTTGTCTTGGAAATCTGCTCTTTGCTCATCACACCAAGTTACTATCGAAATGATCAGGCATTTATGATACATATAATTCCAAGGTATTTAATCGGTTGATTTGTAAGAAGTTTTATTTTTGGTTAGAGTAACTCCTCACGTTTTTAGAATTGCGTGAATTTATGGGCCAATGAAAACCAGGGCTGAATCTACTTCTAATAGCTTCAGTGCTAAGCTAGTACGCTACGGTCAGGAAAAATTTACTGGCCGACTGGATCTGAAGGTGTCAACTGCTCAGCAATGGAGCCTCTACTTGAGCTATGGGCGTTTGGTATGGGCATCTGGGAGTGTTCATCCCACTAGGCGTTGGCGTCGGCAGATAATCTACCATTGTCCTGAGGTTAATCCTAATCGGATTGCCCTGAAAAAGATAGAGCCAGGGTCCTGTTGGGACTACCAGTTGATGGTGCTGTTAGCACGGAAGCGAATGATCAACCCTCAACAGACGGTGGTTGTAATTCAAGGCATTGTGGCAGAAATATTGTTTGATATCCTCCAGAGCCTAACCTTAGTTTCTCCGGACCAAACCCTTATTCAACCCAGTAATGGTTCTGTGTCCTCAAACGCGATTGAAACTAGGGTCAACAAGCCTGACAATTTCTTGCTCAATGCCCAGTTGGGAGTACGTCCCTCTATGCAGGGGATTTTGCCACAAACGTGGATGTTAGAGGTAGAACCAATTATTAACCAAGTTCAACAGGTCTGGCAGCAGTGGTCAGAAATGGGTTGGGAGGATGTTTCTCCTGACTTAGCACCAGTGCTGTTGGAAAAGTCGGCTTTGCAAGAGCAAACCTCAGTGGCGACCTACAAAAATCTGGTAAGCCTAATCAACGGTAAGCGCACCCTGCGAGATATAGCAGCCCTGCTCAAACGAGATCTGTTACTGCTGATGCGATCGCTTTATCCTTATATTAAGAAACAACTGATTGAACTAGTAGAAGTGCCTGACTTGAGCGCTCCCAAATTTGTAGATATCCCCGCCAAGGCAGGCATTAGTAGCCAAAAATCCCAAACCCCAAAATCCCAAACCCCAAAATCCCAAACCCCAAAATCCCAAACCCCAAAATCCCAGAAGAAGTCTGATCAGGCATTAATAGTCTGTATTGATGATCACCCCCAAACCTGTAAAATTATGAAGGAAGTGATTCAATCAGCAGGTTATCGATTTTTAGGAATCCAAGACTCTATCCAAGCTCTACCTTTGCTACTCAAGCATAAGCCAGATTTAATATTCTTGGATTTGGTGATGCCGATTGTTAATGGCTACGAAATGTGCGCCCAGATCCGCCGGGTGTCAATGTTTGCCAATACACCAGTGATTATTCTGACTGCTAAAGATGGTATTGTAGACCGGGTAAGAGCCAGAATCGTTGGGGCCACTGATTTCCTTAGCAAACCAATCGACAATCAAAAAGTAGTGGCAACGGTGCGCAAGTATCATACAACCTCGCCTTGCAAGACCGATCCAGTTTAAAAAGAGAAGAGTCCGTAAGTGAAGGAAGAGTCTGGAGGTGGGGGGAATCCAGAATTGTCCTAGGTTAACACTTAACGGTCAACGGTTAACAGTCAACAAACCCTAACTATTGAATCAGCTCCTCTAGGGTACACAGCAGTTCTTCTGGAGTCACTGGTTTAGCTAAGTAGGCATCAGCCCCCAGCATCTTTCCCCAAATTTTGTCCACCTCAGTACCTTTGGTGGAGCAAATCACCACAGGAATCTGGCTAGTGTGAGGATTAACTTTCAGGGCTCGACAAAACTCAAAACCACTTTGACCAGGCAAAATTACATCTAAAACCACTAAATCTGGTGTATGGTGAGATAATTTTTCCCGAGCCTCCTCTACACTAGCCACGCCAGTAACCCCCAAACCCGCTTGTTGCAAACAGCGAGTTAGGTACTGTCTTTCTGTTACGCTATCTTCTACCACCAAAACAGTTTTCATATATTAAAGTATAGCACCTTATACAGAAAATTTGTTAATGGCAAGGGCAAAATTGCTGATAAAATCATGGTTTTTATCTAGCGCTATTCTTTCCCATCAGGGTGAACTCAGCTCTTCCACCCAAGGGGGTTATATCAAATCCCTGGTGACTAGAGCACGGGGAGCAAGGGAGCTTCCAAAGCAGGGGAGCTTCCAAAGCAGGGGAGATTCCGAGTTTCGGAGCTTCGGAGTAGGGAGTAGGAAATAAGGAATCGGGAAGACAGGACTAAATTAAAAGATTTTTCAAGGTCAGCAATCAAGAATTTTAAAGACTTAAAAATTAAGTTGGCCACAAGGTATATATCATCTAGCAAAAAAGTGTTATTTTTTTACTAAACTATTTCCTAGAATACAAATACTCAATCATAGGAGAGTTGCTTATGGGGAATTCAGGTAAAAACAAAAAATTATACTCTGTGAAGCTAGCTTCCTAAATCTCAGTAGAAACAAGACGGTAGAGACTTGACTGTAGAGACCTCACAATATTATCACAAACTCAGCCTAATCTTGAGAAGGCTGAGTCAAGAAGGCTTCTTGGGCTGTTTACATAGCAGTAACACACAGGAGAGTTTTTTCAGTCAACCGGCTCGGGTTCCAAAAATCGGATTCATAAAATGCTCAGCTAGGGCTGATAAGTACATAGAGAGTTCAAAACAGTACTAGTCATGATAGTGAACCACCATTACCAACTTCCCCACTGGTCAATGACCCAAAGCCAGCCTCTGAGTTATCTAGGCTTGGTAGAACAACTACGGGTAAGCAATCGAGAGGATTAACAATGGTGGTTAATGTATCAGGGTGCATCCAGCCTATCAGCAGTCATACCAGCTACTGGGAGTTTAATTGGTTAGTTAAAAGTCAGTTAAAATTCACCCATGTAGACTCTCGTATCCTGGTTTGCGACCGCTCCATTGGTGTTGCTCAACTATGGCAGCCAAAGGCAGGGCAGCTGGGGAAAAAGACTCCTGTGGATCAAATCCTAAGAAACCTAATTGAAGCAGTATCCCGCTACCCAGACCGAAGTCCTGAGCGGCAGAAAGCCTTGAATCGTCTCCTGAGCGTTATTCAAAATCTACCTGGCATTTACAAATCTTCCCACGTAGACTATCTAGAGGCGTTAAATCGAACCTGGGAATGGGTCATCCGCAATCTGTACCAGTTTGAGCCAAGTTCAACCTCCGTTGAAAAAAGCTTAGTTACCTGGATCAACGGATATTTACGCTGGCGCATCCGAGATTTATATATCTCAGATAGTAAATATCCAAGGATTAGCACTAATCAACCGATCGGTAACAGTGACGAGGATTCAAGGACTCTAGAAGACCGGTTGCCAGACCCTAGACCTTCCTTGAGTAGACTGGATGATTACATTGAAGCAATCCAGACAGCTGAACGCCAGCGTCTAAGTCAAGGGATTCTCGAAGAAATTAAAAACGATCCAGATGGGAAACTAATCGGTTGTCATCCCCGCAAATATCCCAAATGTAATTGTCAGTTATTAGCAATGCGGTTGCTAGTACAAGAACCACCCCAGAGAATTGCTGACATTGCTAGAGAATTTAACGCTAACCAACAAACTCTCTACTCTCACTGGAAGAAAAAATGCCTGCCGAAGCTGCAAGATATTGGTAAAACGTTTGGATATCAACCATGACTATTACAGAATCAACTAACATTAAGGTTTCTATTAGCCCATACGCTCATAGTTATGCAGCACAGTTTGCTGCTGAACAAGCCACCCCTAGGAAGGGAAAACACGTCTATCTCAATACTTTAGCAGTTTATGCTGTTAAAAACTATCTTAAATGGCTCAAGATTCCAACTAATCTTGCTCAAAGTGATTGTTGGAATCCGGGTTTAAGAGTATTGTTGGATGTAGCTGATTTGGTTTTGCCCAACATTGGTAAATTGGAATGTCGTCCAGTGCTACCAGGTCAGTCAGCCTTGAACGTGCCACTAGAAGTGACCGAAGACCGGATTGGTTATGTGGCAGTGCAGTTCAGTGAGCAATTAGACCAGGTAGAGTTATTGGGATTTGCTCCGTATCATGCGATCGCTAAATCCCTAGACCCTTTACCCCTAGAAAAGCTTGAATCTCTCGATACACTAATTGACAAGATTGATTGGATTAAGAAATCGGTGAGGGTAACCCAATGGTTTGAAGAAATATTTCAGGCAGATTGGCAACCACCACCATCACTTTTACCTGAGTATAGGTACAGGTCTAGTTTCAAAACGGTTACTGCCTTCAGAGGATCGGAGTTAGGTATCAAGCGGCGCTCCAAGCAAGAACCGAGCATACAGGCTTTAAGAGGTAATGACAGATCAACAATGCGAGCCAAGCTAATGGACTTAGCTGGTCAAGGGGTAGTCCTGCTGCTGCAAGTGAATTTCCAACCTCCTGATACTGAAGATATTGATATTTTTATGCGGCTATATCCTGCGGGTGATTCAATGTATTTACCACCAGATTTGCAGGTAAATTTACTCGATGAATCGGGAAATTCTTGTATGAAAGCTCAAGCTGGAAAAACTAACGACAAGATCCAAATTGATTTCAGTTGCCAACCAGAGGAACGATTCAGTGTCAGATTAAAATTGGGAGATATAAGTATCACGGAAAAATTTATAATTTAGGTAAGCTATCAGCTATCAGCTATCAGCTATCAGCTAATGCGCTACGCGCACGCTTGGCCAAAGGCCACGCTGCTTGAGGTGCGAACAGCTATCAGCTATCAGCTAATGCGCTACAGATGGTGCTACTTGAGGTGATGCGCGAATATCTCTGTTCTGTCACTGATCGGAGTTGTAAAATCAAGAGGAAAACCCACCCCACGGTCGAGGTGGGGTGTGGCCTTATTTAATTAATTGGGCAAATGTTCACGCTTTCTCATCTAGGGAGTTAACCGTTAATGCTGTGGCCATCAACTCTTCTAATTGTTCAAGAGTTAAGGCTTGAATTCTGACGGATATCTCGACAGGAATCTCGGAAAATCGCAGTTTAAGGATGCGCTCTAAACTGCCTCGACGTTCTTGTTCAATCCCTTGTTGGATGCCTTGAGCAAGACCCTCTTGTAAAATCTCTTGATACCAGAGGTGCGACCCGTGGCGAATTTAATTCTTAATGCGGAAAGCGCACCTAAGTGATTCTCGTAATACTGTCATATCCCACCTCATGATTTGTTGAATTAAGGGTATCTCTAACACAAAGCTAGCAAAGAAAGCTAAGAGGAGATCTCCCAAGTTTTTTGATACTGAATTTTGCCCCCCTAGCCCCCCAACTTTGGGGGGAACAAGAGTCAATTTGCTTCTAAAAGTCCCCCGAGCGAGGGATTGCTCGCTCGGGGGACCAACGGGGGCTTGGATGTAGCAAATGAGACTTCTCAGACAACCTCTAAGAGCGGTTCTAGTTGATTTAAGGTTTGATCCGCTCGTAACGCCTGCACCGCTGAGCGCAATTTTGATTCGCTACCACCTCCAAATAAGATTGGGACAAATGGGAATAGGGGAGGTAATGGTTGTTCTAATACTAATTCAGCCTCTACTTCCCACAGATTAATTACCCGATAATCTTGACGCGCCTTTAATCCCATGAATTCCTTGTCGTAGCAATTTTCAATGGTGACTGTGCCTGGGGGCGGCAAGATATTAATTAATACTGGATTTGCGGATAGGTTGTATTTTTCCTCAGCTAAAGCGACATAATTGCGCATTCGCTTAGGCATGTTCTGGTCATAGCGTAGTTGTAATTCATTGAGAATCAGAAATTCGGAGTGTTCCGGGCTAGACGCTTTTACAATTACATCGCTTTCGCGACTAATCCATTGAAACTCAGCATCCAGTAACTGAGATGCTCGCACTTGGGGATTACCGGTTACCCATTGCACCCAAGCATTAGGAGCGAGACTGATTAGGCGATGCAGCGCGGTCTTGGGGGTTTCCCCCACTCGCTATTGCATCAAGACAGCGTTTGCTACCAATATCTGCACGTTTTGCCATACAATACAATTGATCGAATCAAGATTAATTATTGAGTTACACGCACCCCAGTTTGCAGAGCTATTTCTGGGGTTCAAATAAAATTTGATTACTGAAGAGCTGGGCTTTTCAGAGGGAGCATGTCAACTTTGTAATTAGGTAGATAGATCCCCCCTAACCCCCCTTAAAAAAGGGGGGAATTAGATGGAAAAGTCCCCCTTATTAAGGGGGATTTAGGGGGATCTGAATCAGGGGTTAACAAAATTGACATGCACCCTTTTCAGACTTCCCAAACTTCCTGTTTCTTAAGATTCTTCGTCTATAGACTCGCCGTCTATAAACTCGCCGTCCATAGGGTCTCCTAAATCGAAGATAATAATAAATTTTTCATCAGGCATCAGCCGTTTAAGAGCCTGCAAGTGACCCTCAGCATCCGATCGGTTGCGGAAACGACGAACAACCATCCGCTGCATATTCGGCAATAGACGAATGAGCGCCCATGGATATAGGCGTTGAGAGTACGACATAAAATATTAGGTATCTCCTTAACTGGGGCTCCAGAGCCAGCCTGTAGCCGAGAGAAACTGTCGGCTGGCTCTTACCGTGGAACGTTTTCGCGTCCACGGTATTTTTATTATAACACAAAAAATTATATATTATAACATATTTTGAAAAGTTTTGTAACAAATGTTGGGAATAGGGAATCGGGAATCGGGAATAGGGAACAGGGAATCGGGAATCGGGAATCGGGAGTCGGGAGTCGGGAGTCGGGAATCGGGAGTGGAAAAAAATCCTGTGTACCTCACTTGTGATCAGAATTGCTATCCGTAGTGAGATTAAGTAGTGGGATGGGACCTTGGAGCCGGGACGAACCCATTTCTCGACCACAGCTATATGCGATGCAAAGAGCCGCTGCGCGATAAGAGCCGCTACGCGATCCAAAGAGCCGCTGCGCGATTGGCCGTAGGCCACGCTACGCGATGCTCGGTACGAGCCGCTGCGCGAACGCATCCACCAACCGTATCCTAAACTCTTCCGTTAATTCCCGATTCCCAATTCTGAATTCTAAATTCTAAATTCTAAATTCCCTCAAGTTGTCAATTTTCCTTTTATACCTTAAACTAGTATTATCGGAATAGTTAACAGGGAGAGAACAGATGAACAAGTGCGTTGGAACTACTGAAGCAGCATCTCTATTAGGAATTTCTTCTCGAAGATTGCGCCAACTCCTAGAGAAGGGTCGGGTGCGGGGTGCCTATAAAAGCGGGAAATTCTGGATTATTCCTCTGTTCAACCATTTGCCACAAATTACTAAAGGTAATCGTGGACCGAAGGGGAAATGGCGCACTAGTCGTACAACCGCTTTAGCGAAGATTAATGTCAATCGCAATCACATTGGCTCGAATATCAAGAAAAGCCCCAAAGACCGGAAGCCAGTGATTTCAGTTAAACGAAAGGGCACTAATCTCTACGGTAATGAGGTGGAAATCCTTGGTCCTTGTAAGATTGTTTATCAGCCGGATAATCCCCTTGATTGTGGTGCTCGTTTGTGGATCGAAACCTTCAGTGATATTCACTTTATTTCTTGATGCAGTCGCTCATGGGGGAAACCCCCAAGACCGCGCTGCATCGCTGGTGGTAGTTTTCCGGCTATTAGCTAAGTCGGTCAAGGCTTTGCGACTATTCCAAATTATCTATTTCATTATTTAGTTATTGTAGGGTGGGCAAATGACAGAATTCCCGATTAAATGGTGATTGGCTTGGTATTTGCCCACCCTACTCCACGGTTTTAGTAATTAAAATTTAAAAATTAAAAATTAAAAATAAAGTAGCTTGTAGGGTGGGCAAATCGACCCGATTCGAGATATTGTTGTCAGAGGATCAGCATTTGCCCACCAAACCCCACAGCCCCACAGCTTGTAGGGTGGGCAAATGGACCCGATTCCAGATATTGTTGTCAGAGGGTCAGCATTTGCCCACCCTACGCCTACTGATCTTTTCGAGCTCCCCGCGCCCCCGCCCCTATTGCCGCTGTAAGGCATGATTTCCCTTGACTTTTGCTAACATTTATTTATCGACGTTTTTCCAGATAAATACTGAAATTAATGACTTATCTATTAACAGAGGCTTTTCAGAAAGCACAAAATTTACCAGAAGAGATACAAGACGAACTTGCTCATCAGTTAATCGAAGATATTGAGAATGAACTTAAATGGCAAAAAACATTATCACAATCTCAAACCTCTTTCCTAGATGAATTAGCCCGTAAAGCATTAAATGAATCTAAGATAGGGGAAACGAAAGTTATGGGTTTTGATGAATTATGAAGTTTTTAAGTTATTGTAGGGTGGGCAAATGACAGAATTCCAGATTACATGGTGATTGGCTATGAATTTGCCCACCCTACGCCTCCCGATTCCCGATTCCCGATTCCCGATTCCCGATTCCCGATTCCCGATTCCCATTAACTCCCCACAACTAAAACCAGCCTTCAATCTCTTCGTTTGTCAACATTTTCTTCAACTTTTGATATTCCCGTTTTGTCGCTTCGTAGATTAGTTCCATGTTCACGGCTTCATCGGCGGCGGCGGCAAAAAAAGCGGCATTAAGGGCAATATTGCGGATATTTCCACCGGCTACATTGAGTTGACCGAGTTTCTGGTAATTTAAGTTTTGGGTAGGTGTCTGGGTCGGAAAAATCCGCTGCCAAATTTGGGTACGGATTTCGGGTACGGGAAAAGGAAACTCGACCACAAAGCGAATCCGGCGCTGAAAGGCACTATCGAGTGCGCTTTGGAAATTGGTGGTCAAAATAGCTAACCCTTGATAGGCTTCCATTCGTTGCAGCAAATAGCTGACTTCGATGTTAGCGTTGCGGTCGTGACTGTCTTTAACTTGGGTACGCTTACCAAACAGGGCATCGGCTTCGTCAAACAGAAGAATAGCAAAACCTGTTTCTGCGCAATCAAAGATCCGCCGCAGATTCTTTTCCGTCTCACCAATATATTTACTGACTACTCTACTTAGGTCGATGCGATAAAGTGAGAGGCGAAATTCGTTGGCTAATACCTCTGCTGCCATGGTTTTACCAGTACCGCTAGCACCGTAAAATAGGGCGCTGATGCCCAAACCCCGATCCCCTTTGTGGGCGAAACCCCATTCCTGATAGACTTTAAACCGGTGTAACAGATGAGTGGCAATATCGCCAAGTTGCAGCCGTTGTGGGGTAGGTAATACCAAATCCTCCCAGGTAGCCGTAGCATTTATCGGTTGCGCTAAGTGTTCTAATTGATTACGGGCTTGGTGGCGGCAGAAATCCCATAATTGAGTAGAGTGTGGGGACTCTTGAATTTTTAATTTTGAATTTTTAATTTTGAATTGATCACAGGCGGATTGAATAGTAGCATGATTGAGGTTAAACTGTACGGCGATGCGCTTAATTTGACCGTTAAGTTCTGCTGCAGCTGACCCGAGATGGTATTCCCACAGGTCATATTGTTCCTGGTGGCTCAATGGAGGGATGTCAAAGTTAACAAGAGTCCGCTGACAGTCAATTTTTCTGTCATTGCTGCTGAGGATTAAAGGAGTATTGTTTATATTAATAAATTGGCTCAGAGCCAACTCCCGCCCTGGCTCGGTAAAATTATAACTATCCCAGTCAATCAACAGGACACTATTGCTCAGAAGGGCTTCCCTTTGCCAACGCTTCGCGAGTTGGTAGACGAACTGGGGGTTGGTGGTCAGAGCGGCAGGGTCGAGAGTTTGTAACTTTAACCCCAAACCCTGACAAGTGGCGGAGGCAATTTGGTATTTTGTGCTTCGATCCGAGCCAGATAATTGCACAACGGGATAGCTATTTGTCCCCTCGCCCCCAGACCAAATGCTTATCAATTGCTCCACTACTATGGACCGAGAGGGAGGCAAAAAAAGAGGGTTAGTCTGAGGCAGTATCGGTTTGATCTTGCCTGCTAATTCCTCGTCTGTGGCATATTCTCCTAATAGAAAGCAGAGGATACGCTGGTCAATTTGGAGGGGGGACTTGGTAAGGATCAATCCGGGTTCTATCTGGAGGAGTTGCCAGTAAAGTAAAGGGCGTTGGGGAGAAAGGACACGCCAATTGGGTCCGGGAAGGGCGTCAAAAGCTAAACTGAGAGTAGGAAAGTTTTTGTTTGGAGAATTTTTTTGGGCTTTGGCACACAAAGACGGAAACATAGGTTCTATTTCCATTCCCGCGCACATTAGCAGGATATCCCTTTCAATTGGGGTTAGATGGAATTTGTCACAAAGTTGAGCCAGGGCAGAAGTATTGTCAACAAATTCAGTAACGGTTTGTTGATTTTCTTTACCTTCTATGTATTTTTCTAAATAGTTACGAACTCGGGCGATTTCTTGTAACAGAGTACTAAAATTACTGTGATACCAGTTGGTTTGAGAAAGGGGTGCCATGTCGCGCTCCTGGAAGACGGATGGATCGACTGATATGGTTTTATTCAAGGGTACAAGGTAAAAGGAAATAGCTATGCGCACTACTCATACCTATAAACCGAAATATTCTCACTCTACTTCGTTGACAATAGCTCAAAAAAAGAAAGACTCCAGACGGAATGGTTATAGAGAAATTTTGGAAGCAGAGGAAAGGGAGTGGAACGCGGAAGAGGCGGTGGGGGAATGGGGAAGTAGAAGTGCAAAGGTGATGCATGCCCTTGAAACGGGACAATACGTGCCCGACACCGGATGGATGGAAATGGGGCTGCAAGCAAAGCTAACTATAGGACAGCCGGGTGATAAATACGAGCAAGAGGCAGATATAGTAGCGCGTCAGGTAGTACAGCAGATTAATTCTCCACGGATTGTAGAAGAGGAAGAGAAGGGTAGGCCACAACACGAAATTGCGAGGAAAGCGTTAACAGGAGGGATTAAGGCACCGATAAATTTAGAAGGTTCCATTAAGGAAGCAAGAGGAAGGGGAAAACCACTGGAAGAAAGGATAAGAATTCCGCTGGAGCAGGCGATGGGGGCGGATTTTAGTGGGGTGCGGGTGCATACGGATGCTCAGTCGGATCAGTTGAATCAGTCGATACAGGCGAAGGCGTTTACGACGGGGCAGGATGTGTTTTTTAGGCAGGGGGAGTATGAGCCGGGAAGTCGGGGGGGGCAGGAGTTGATCGCCCATGAGTTGACCCATGTGCTGCAGCAAAGTAGTGGTGCAGTGCAATTAACCCAGTACTTATCATCAGTAGAAATTAATATGTTCAAAAAAAACGTACTCGAAACACAGAAACAAGGAGAGTCCATTGGCAGCCAGATCTCAATACATCCATTAATAACGAACGAAGTAGAGCAGAAGGGAAAAATAGGTAGAAGGATTCAAAGGAAAACAGATGTCAAATACTATGCTCAAGACCTAAAATACAAAGACAAAGATGATAGAGAAAAAAAAGCTAAAGTGGGTTTATATATGGAGGCCGAGCTAGACCCTACAGACCCCGCGAAGGGCTCAGAACCAAGGAGAGGGGAAGAGAACGACATCTACGATGCACTGAATGATTATTACGAATACGACCCATTATATATAAAAGGCCATCTCCTGAATGCCCACCTGGGTGGGAAGGGAAAAGATGAGAATCTTTTTCCGATTACAGCCCAGGCGAATGCTCGACATAAAGATCTGGTGGAAAGGCAAGTCAAATCAGCGCTTTTAGACTATTATAAAAGACCAAATGAATATGGAGAGCATTATCGGTTACGGTACAGGGTATGGGCCTTAAATAAAACTACAGAGCTTGATTTTGTACAAGACCCAACAGCAACATTAGAGTGCACCTTAGAATGGAAAAATGACCAGGTGTATAACCAATGGCAACCGCTCTTAAATCAACCCATAGAATCAACCACTGTGACGGATAAACAGACCATTGGACAAAATGAGTCATTAACCGATTTAGGCTGGGGCAGTAAAGGAAGAGGACTATTGAAAAAAGAGAAAACGCAATGGCAAATCTTTACGGATCCACAGGGAGAAACTTATGCGGCCTTTAACATGGGAAAGGTCGAATCACCTCGGATCTCTCCGGTTCGTCGTAATATACTGTACACATAATACACCTTGAAGAAAATACTAAGAAAAAAAAAATACAATTCCAAAAACCAAAAAGGAGAGTGCGATCGCTCTTGTAGGGTGGGCAAATGGTCAGGAAACCTGAGGAAATTGCCAAACCTTCATCATTTGCCCACCCTACCCTACCGAATGCGATCGTCTCTGTGGTTGGTTGGGTAAAAGCCATGTAAACCACCAACCCAAAACCAAACAGACTCACCCCATCCACCCCACTTCTAACCCACCGCCACCAATGGTTAAGGTAAGTCTCAATGCGTTGCTCATCCGCACCTTGCTCGTAAAGCCGAGCCACCTTATCCACCATGCGTTCCACGGTCTTTTTCGCCACCCCCAACCCAATCAATTCAAAATTCAAAATAAGGCCAATTCAAAATTATGAGTTCAAAATTCAAAATGCTTTTGAATTTATAATTTCGGCTCTCCTAAGGTTGCTATGCTGAGGGGGTTAAGCTAATTTAAACTACTAATTTAGTATAATCAGTCTAGGAGAGCCCTAATTTCTAATTTTGAATTTTGAATTTTGAATTTTGAATTTTGAATTTTGAATTGGCCTTATTTTGAATTGGCCTTTCGTTTGGTTTTGACAACGATTGCTGCAATTATCTTAATAATAGCAATTCTACGACTTGTGAGGTACAAATTTCTGGTTTTTAGGGAGCAGGGAGCAGGGAGCAGGGAGCAGGGAGCAGGGAGCAGGGAGCAGGGAGCAGGGAGCAGGGAGCAGGGAGCAGGGAGCAGGGAGCAGGGAGCAGGGAGCAGGGAGGAGGGAGTAGGGAGTAGGAATCAACCCGAAACCCCTCCCAGTAAGTGAGGTGTAGGAAGAGGGCAAAAATAATGTGTACATAA
>NZ_JAAHFZ010000071.1:0-30443 GCF_010672795.1 Moorena sp. SIO1G6 | reverse complement strand
ATCCCATCAACGACGAGCCAAGAGCCTATTTCGTTTGGGATTTGATTATCTGCGCTCAATTTTCACCAATCTTGACCACCACTTCCCAGCTTTTCTTAACTCTCTCCATTTTTTGTCCTGTACTTAGCTATCAGGTACACATTGTTTCTCCTCTTCCCTGCTCCCTGCTCCCTGCTCCTTACAAACCCAAAACTTTGTACCTAACTGAAGTGCAAACCGCTGTAATTCTAAATAGAATAAAATAATCGGATAAAATACATCATGCAGTATCAAGTTTTTGTTCAGAGTCAATCCGACGATAAGTTTGTGGCATCAGTCATTGGTATGCCAAATTTGACGGTTGAGGGAAAGACGGAGTCAGAGGCAATTTTGAATGTCAAATCTGCCCTAGAAGCACAATTAATTAATGGTAAATTTGTCACTATTGAAGTAAATTTAGACCTTCAGCCAAATGCAGCTAAGCCTCAGATGAGATATGCAGGAATATTTGCCAATGATCCCACATTTGATGATTTTATGGAAAAACTAACTGTGATCCGGGAAGAATCGAATGCAGTAACCGATGAGTGATGACAATGTACATTTTAGATACGGATCACCTCAGTCTTTATGGACGGAATCACCCAGTACTTATTTCACGCCTGTTAGCCTCTCAGGTGGAATTGAGAACAACTGCTATCAATGTTGAAGAACAATTAAGGGGTCGTTTGGCTCAAGTTGCTGAAGCTAAAGATGGAATTACGCTCTCAAATGCTTATCAACGGTTGGTCGAAACGGTGATGCTACTGTCGGAATTTAATATCCTTCAGTATAATCAAAAATCCCGCGATACTTACCAAGGACTCAAAGCGCAACGTATTCGCGTTGGCACTCAAGATTTACGCATTGGATCTATTGCCCTTGCTTACCAGGGTATTCTCTTGACAAGAAACAGGCGAGATTTTGAGAAAATACCTGGACTCACTATACAGGATTGGTCAATTTAGGAGAGGAACAGTCTTCCCTATTCCCTACTCCCTATTCCCTACTCCCTATTCGGTTTAGCTTATGTGTAAACTGCCTATTCTCGAAAACGGCGATCGCTTAACTCGGGTGGAATTTGAACGACGATACCAGGCAATGCCTGATACCAAGAAAGCGGAATTGATTGAAGGAGTCGTTTACGTGGCATCTCCCGTCAGGATCACTAAACATGCCAATCCCCATGGAAAAATCATTACCTGGCTAGGAGTCTATGAAGCCGCTACCCCTGGTGTCATGTTGGGAGACAATCCTACGGTGCAGTTAGATTTTGATAATGAGCCCCAACCGGATGCAATTCTGCGCATTGATCAACAAAAGGGTGGACAGTCCCGCATTAGTGACGATGACTATGTAGAAGGAGCACCGGAGTTGATTGTCGAGATTGCGGCCAGTAGTGCTTCCTACGACCTACATGACAAGCTACGGGCTTACCGGCGCAATGGAGTAAGGGAGTATCTAGTTTGGCTGGTGCAAGAGCAACAGTTTCGCTGGTATGAATTGGATGCAGGGGAGTATGTACAGCAGCAGCCAGATCAGTTGGGGGTGCTGAGCAGTAACGTGTTTCCAGGATTGCAGTTGGCAGTAGAGCCGTTACTAGCTGGGGAAATGCAACGGGTATTGGCAGTGCTTCAGGAGGGGATACAGTCAGAGGCACATCAACACTTTGTGGCTCGATTGGCTCAGTAGCTGATACTTCGGAGATGGCTTTCGCGATTGACCTTCGGTCACGCTTCGCGAACGCAAACAGCAACAAACCCACTGCTGGGACCCTAGGTGACTGACCCAAGTGCTACCCTCAAACTATCAGGTTCAACAGAAGATCATGTACCAAACTGACCCACCGCTTTCTCCCAGCGAAACTATGCCGACTATGTATGACTTACCTAGTGAAGACCCAGAGGAGCCTGGTTTGCCTGACGAATTTCATGACTTCCAACCCCAGCTATTGCGGGAAACCTGCCAACCTCCCAACTATCCCAGGGAGGAGATGTTCATTGGTACAGACCTAAATTTATATTACGATAGTCATAATTTGTTGTGGCACAAACGACCGGATTGGTTTCTGGTATTGGGTGTCACTCCTGCTCAACAACAACAAGATCTGCGCTGGAGTTATGTGGTTTGGCAGGAAGGAAGAGTGCCATTTTTGGTAGTCGAACTCCTATCACCAGGTACCGAAGCTGAAGATTTAGGACAAACCCTAAGGTCTGCCAACAAGCCACCCACCAAATGGCAAGCATATGAACAGTATATGCGCATTCCTTACTATGTGGTCTTTGACCGTTATGAAAACCAGTTGCGGGTGTTTCAATTAATTGTCACTCAGTATCAGGAAGCAGAGCTTTCTGAGCCCAAATTTTGGATTCCAGAACTGGAATTAGGGTTAGGGGTATGGCAAGGAAAATATCAAGAAACACAAGGGTTGTGGCTGCGTTGGTATGATGAAGCTGGTAATTGGATTGAGACTTCAGCAGAACGGGCAGAACGGCAAAACCAACGGGCAGAACAAGAACACCAACGGGCAGAACAAGAACGCCAACGGGCAGAGCGATTGGCAGAAAAATTGCGTACCCTTGGCATCAATCCCGATGATTTATAAGGGGGGTGATCCAACTTCCTAGCTTCCTACTCCCGACTCCCGATTCCCGATTCCCTACTCCCTACTCCCATCAACTCAGGACATGGAAGAATTAACCTTATTACGTCAACTCATTGAAGAAAGAAACTATCATAAAGCCTTAGAAATTGTTGATGAACTAGAAGAAATGTCAAAGGAGGATAAATTAAATAAAATTTATAGCTATGCAGTAATTTTACTATTACATTTAATCAAGCAAGAAGTAGAAAAACGCACGACCCGCTCTTGGGAATTTTCTATTTATAATGCCAGCAAAAATATTAAACGAGTTAACAAACGGCGAAAATCAGGAGGATATTATGCCAATCAAGAGGAATTATTAGAAATTTTAACCGATGCCTTTGAGACAGCCCTAAAAAAAGCAGCATTAGAAGCCTTAGAAGGCAGATATACAGATAGTGAACTCAAAGAAAAGATTGACGAAGATAAAATTAAACAGAAAGCTTTAGGTTTAATTTGTTAACAAGAGGGAGCAGGGAGCAGGGAGTAGGGAGTAGGGAGTAGGGAGTAGGGAGTAGGGTGTGGGCTAAGGGGGTGACAAGCATCATTAATTAGCCTTTGGTTTTATAATCTTTCCTCTCCTCACACTTTCCATACTTCCCACACTTCCCACACTTCCCACACTTCCCACACTCTTCCCCCTATTGCCTATTGCCTATTGCCTATTGCCTATTGCCTACTCCCTCTTCCCTCTTCCCTCTCACCACTGGCATCAAAAACTCCGCCAAGGTCCCCCCATCGACCCCCAACTCACTCCGCTCCTGAGCCGCTAAAATACCAGCTTGGGCATGCCACCAGGCTGCCGTTGCCACTATTGCCTCCAAAGGATGCTCAGACAGAACTGGCTGAGCCAATAAGCCTCCCACTAGTCCCGTGAGGACATCGCCACTCCCCCCTCGGGCTAGAGCTGGTGTACTTTCAGGAATCAGCCACACCGAGCCCCTGGGATTTGCGATCGCACTCCTGGCTCCTTTTAACAACACCACAGAGCGACTCAATTGGGATGCCTTCTGCACAGCCTTGACTCGATCCGGTAACAGTTCTGCAGAATCGGGAAATAAACGTCGGAACTCTCCAACATGAGGGGTTAACACTGTCTGGCCTCGACGCTTCAACAAAGTGGGAATAGTGATCAGTTCCGCCAGGATATTTAAACCATCCGCATCCAAAACAATTGGGCATTGGGCAGCTAAAACCCCTTGCACTATATCCTTAGCATCCTTTGTTAAACCAGGACCACATGCGATCGCATTATAAGTATGATAGCTACCAGAATCACTACCAGAGGGTTGGTTTAACTTCTCTAACACTAACTCAGGCAAAAATCCGTTGGCGTAGCGTGACCTTAGGTCAATCGCACCCGCCGTCGTTTCTGGGCAACCAATTACCACAGCTTCTGGCAAGTGACTGACCACTAGCAGTTTGATAGACTCCGGCACTGCCATTGAAAGCATCCCCACCCCACTAGCACGAGCCCCTAATCCCGCCAAAATTGCTGCCCCTGAATACTGTTTAGAGCCACAAATCAGCAACAGATGGCCCTGTTGGTACTTATGCGTTACCTTAGGGCGAGGTAAAGGCCAAAACTGTTTCGCAACAGTTTCGGTAACTCGGAGCAAATCTGGTGGCTCACCTAAAATGGACCAAATATCCTTGAGGGGAATACCAAAATCAATTAACTGAGCTTCACCAATATAATCCAACCCTTGGTCTTGCAGAAACCCCAACTTCCACAACCCTAAGCATAATGTCCGGGTAGCCCGAACCGCGATGCCCAACACTTCCCCAGTATCAGTGTGTAATCCCGAAGGCAAATCAATACTCACCACCGGTTGTGACCATTGATTCAACAGCTCAACCGCCTCAGCGATACTACCAGAAAGCGATCGCGTCAGTCCAAATCCGAACAAACCATCAATAATCAGGTCACACTCATACAGCGCTTCAATCTCGTCATAAAAAGGAATCCCCAAGCTAACCGCATACCGAGCATGGTAGTCAGTCAATTCCTTCAGTTTCGACAAAGGACGGTAAATGTGGATCTCATACCCCTGTAAATAAAGTTCACGAGCAACAACTAACCCATCGCCCCCATTATGACCAGGACCAACTAACACACCCACTCGCCTATTCTCAGCACAGGGATAAAGACCTTGAATAGAGCGAGTAATCAATCCTGCCACCTTTTCCATCAAAGCTGCTACAGGCATCCCCGCCTCAAAGATGCGCCCTTCAATCTCACGCATCTGCTCAGCAGTTACCACCACTTGTTCAATTAGTTCTCGCCGATTCTGAGACTGCATCAATTCTTAATTCTGCCTTCTTAATTCTTAATTCTTAATTCTGCATTCTACATTCTGCCCCTACCGACCAAAATACACCCGTGCATCCCAACCAGCAGAGCGCAAACGATTACTCCAACGTTCTGCCTCCCCCCGCTTTTTAAACGGACCAACAGCAACATGTTTACCTCTTGGAGCATCTCGTTGGCTGACTAAATCCTGGGCAATCCCAATTTTAACCAATTCCGTTACCATCTCTGGTAACCTCTGAGCATTTCCAGGAATAGCAACAAAATAGCTCCTACCCCTGGATTCTCCTGAATCCCCTGGAT
The DNA here is from genome assembly GCF_010672795.1 of Moorena sp. SIO1G6. Taxonomy (NCBI): domain Bacteria; kingdom Bacillati; phylum Cyanobacteriota; class Cyanophyceae; order Coleofasciculales; family Coleofasciculaceae; genus Moorena; species Moorena sp. SIO1G6. The sequence goes on along the minus strand of NZ_JAAHFZ010000071.1, from coordinate 25,167 downwards.
TAGAACCAGAACTCACAGAACGACGGTTCGCCAAATCTAATCCTGTTTCTGGATACACCAAACGGGAGCCATAAGTGATCGAGCCAGCGGATGCAAAATTTGGTATGTTGCTCAGATTTGTAGCACCACCATCAAATGCTTGTTGTTCAATGGTTGTGATTCGGGCTGAAATTCCCAAAGCTTCCAAAGCCCGGAGACGGGACTGAGCATTGTAGCGATCCATAAATGTCCCCGCTTGAATCACCCCCTCTCCCTCGCGCACAAACGCTTGTGGTTCAATGTCTTGTACTTGGGATAACAACCAATAACTATCACCCACCACATCAACCCGATAGAGATTAGCGATGGGTCTTGATGGATTAGTTATTGATGGATTAGTTATTGATCTATTAGTGTCGTTGACGTTTAACTCAGGTGGTAATGGTGTATTTTGTGTATTGCTTGACCGGTTGGGTGAGGCGGTCGGCAAAATTAAAGGGGGAGTGTTAACCGATGGTAGAGAAGATGGCGTCATAGTTGGTAAAGGCTCCCCAAAAAATCTCGGTTCTGGTGAAGTTTGGGCAGTAGCTGGCCTCAGATCCGCCATGAATGTTTGCCCAGTCAGTAGCAACAGTAGCCAACCACTTACCTTAACCAGTGTTTTAGGATTTTTGAATTGGTCAGACAGTCTGATCATAATCGGTATTGCACTCTAGTAGAATTAGTAGGTTATATCAATTTAAATTTACCCGTCAACCCTAAACAAATGACTAAAATCCTGTCAAAATGGGTAATCTTACCGCTGATAATTCTCTGCATTATAGCCTGTGGCAGCAGTAACCTAGATGGAGTAACCACCGTCACTCTCGGTGGTTGGCAAAGCAGCCCTACTGAAAAACAATTACTAGAGCAATTACTAAAAGAATTTGAAGCTAAACATCCCAAGGTAAAGGTTAAGCTTGAAGTCATCACTGGTCAATACATGGATGTGATCAAAACCCGATTAATTGGTGATGCAGCTCCAGATATCTTTTATTTAGATGCCTATGAAGCCCCATTACTAATGATTCATGATGTTTTGGAGCCTTTGGATGACTACATTAAGCGCACTGATAATTTTGATGTAGCTGACTTTGAACCCTCTCTGTTTAAAGCATTCCAATATAATGGAATAATCTACGGATTGCCTAAAGATTTTTCCACCCTTGCCCTTTTTTACAATAAGCAATTATTCAAACAAGCTAATTTAACTCAACCACCCCAAACTTGGGAAGAATTACGGGATTATTCCCAAAAACTCACCGTTGATAAGAATCGCGATGGCAGAAATGAACGCTATGGTTTGGGAATTAATCAGGAGCTGGCTCGTCTCTATTTTTTAATTAAAGCTTTTGGAGCTAACTTAGTTGACAAAAACGGCTACGCTACCTTTGCCACTCCTGAAAGTTTTAAAAGTCTTAAAACTGTCATTGACCTATACCGAAACTACCAGTCTGCTGCCTTACCTTCAGACGTTGGGGCTAGTTCTGGTAGCGAAATGTTTGGTCAGGGTAAAACCGCAATGGTCATCGAAGGTAGCTGGGCGATTCCTTATCTCAAAGACACATTTCCTAAAATTAAATTCGCCACCGCTGAAGTTCCCTCCTTAGGTAGTAAAAAAGGAACAATGGCTTATACCGTTGCTTATGTGATGAACAAGCAAGCTCAACATAAAGAAGCAGCTTGGCAACTAATTTCCTATCTAACCGGCAAAGAAGGAATGAAAGCTTGGGGAAAAGCCGGACTAGTACTACCTTCTCGGCTATCTGTGTTATCGGAACTAGGCTATCAAAAAAATCCCCTCTATGCTCCTTTTATTAAAGGAGCCGCCTATGCAACCATTTGGCAGGCTGGGGAAACCTTGCCAACCATTCAAACCCATTTCGATAATCAATTTCTGAGTACCTTACTGGGTGAGCAATCCTTAGAAAGTGCTATGAAGAAAGCCCAAGAAGCAGCTAACGAAGAGATTCGAGCAGGTGATTACTAACTTGGTTTTAGGGAGTCGAGAGTCGGGAATCGGGAATCGGGAGTCGGGAATCGGGAGGGTGGGGAGTGTGGTAGGTGTGGGGAGATGGCCAGATGGGGAGATGGCCAGATGGGGAGATGAACAGTTAGATCAGCAATTGGTGTAGTTTTTAATAAATTCTACAACCCAATGTTGATTTCTGATCACATCAAAAAATCATCGTTTGGTTTCGTAATCTTTTCTGATCTCTGCTTCTTCCTATTTACTATTCCCTGTTCCCGATTCCCGATTCCCGTTCCCCTCCTGGGAGGGGTTAGGGGTGGGTTCCGATTCCCGATTCCCGATTCCCAATTTCCTAACTTAAAATAAATCCTCAGTTCCCCATCCTGGTCCTTTCTGTGCAGCTCTGATCACAAATGCCGCTAACTTCTCGATTTTTTCCTGTGATAGCCAACTCTCTGGAACTTTGCGGCACGAGAAGCTTTCCTCGGTACCATCATAGGTCATCGGTTGCCTCATAAAAGTAACTAAACGATTGAGATTATCCCGAGGTGGTTTTGCCCCAGCTAGCCTCTCCAGAGATAGAGATACAGTGGGATTAATAATATTAGATCCTCCCACATGACACCTCTGGCAATTTTCGGAAAATAAATTTATACCAAAGGACAAGTCTTCGCCATCAAACAGCTTAGTCTCTCCCTTGCCATCTAAAGAAATCGGTACAGGTTCTGCTACGTCTAGGTAGCGCCTGACGTAGTCGTTAACCGGAGCCTGGGCTGGTGAACTAACCGTGCATGTCTCTAGGCAGAACACCAGAACCACTAGCAGCAAATAACGGATTGATAGGAATAGACCTCTTGCCAAAGTAGTGTTTTGATACTGTTTCCGTGAATTGTTGTCCACTATTCCCTGTTCCCTGTTCCCTATTCCCAACTTCTCAAAGAAGTCTAATAATCTACGGAGCATTGAGTATTATTGAGTATTTAAGGTGATATGTACTGATTGAGCAACAGGGCAGCGGCTTCTTCTATTAGCGATTAGGGTCTAGTTAAGGAACCTTAGGGTTATTGATTTTGGTTAACCCCTAACCCCTAACCCCTAACCCCTAACTGCCAAAAGAAGAAGCCTCTGCCCTTGCTGCTTAAATAAGCATAAAGCCTTTCGCTTCGTGCTTCTTAACCTCTCTACAAACAAACGTAATTAGTTACAGACCTTACCACAACCCCACGTTTTGCTTTTAGTGTTGACCTCATAGAGAATATAACCAGCAATATCAACGAGTTCATCTGTGGTGACATTCCTCATATACCGAAAAATATCAGCACTATCAGTGCTTGGATGAAATATAGAAATATCAATTTCCCCGTCGTAGGTGGTAGGATGCTTCAGGTAGTCTACTAAAGCCTCCAGGTTATTACGGGGTGGCGTTGCGTACTTTAAGTCTTCAGCACCAAGAGTAACGTTAGGGTCCGTTTTACTGTAACCTCCTTTGTGACATTGAGAACATTTAGCGTTAAACAAGCGTAAGCCCTCAGTGACCTCTTCGTTACTCAGAACCACCATGTCACCTGCTTCATTTAAAGGTACGGTGCGGTCCTTTTCAAGCAGATCGAGGGCTGCTGAACTGCCCACTGCAATATGAAAGGCAAAGAATAGGGTTGCCGTGATCAGCAATATAAATCGCTTCATTGTTGATTCTCCTCTAAAAATGTGGCTCATATGGGATTAGTTTTTCAAAACAGCATTAACTGATTCCCTGCACATTCTCTCGCTGAGGGGGATCCGAGTCAACCAATCACGGCTATCGAACTCAGGTATTACTGATTACCCTTTGTTTCAGACAAAATTTTTAGTATAATAGCCTTGGCATCTTCTAGAGGCAGATGGGTGTCTTGATTTTTGTAAGCAATGCCCAACTGCTGGCATAGATCGAATACCTCTTCTACTCGAAGGTCATACTCGGCGGCAATTTCCACAATTGAAAGGTCTGCAAAGCCCATAATAATTAAGCGCAATAGTAACTAAGGAACAGTTTGGGAAGTGTGGGAATTGTGGGGGCAAGAGGCAAGAGGCAAGAGGCAAGAGGCAAAAGGCAAGAGGCAAGAGGCAAGAGGCAAGAGGCAAAAGGCAAGAGGGAATATTTATGAAATCATCTGACTCCCCATCTCCCCATCTCCCCATCTCCCCACACTACCCGATTCCCTACTCCCGACTCCCGACTCCCGACTCCCTACTCCCGACTCCCTACTCCCGACTCCCTACTCCCAGCTCCGAAGTCCCTACTACTTCTGGCCGGGAAACCGCTACCGGTATAGTAGCCTGGGGTTGATGGAGGCGAATTAGCTGGGCTAGGGTTTTTTTCAACTGGGTGCGAGGTACAATGGCATCAACAAAGCCGTGGTCTAGCAGATATTCAGAGGTCTGGAAATTATCGGGTAGCTTTTCTCTTAGGGTCTGCTCAATCACTCGTCGTCCAGCAAATCCAATTAATGCCTTCGGTTCCGCTATGATAATATCTCCTAACATGGCAAAACTGGCGGTCACCCCACCAGTGGTAGGATGAGTCAGCACTGGAATGTAGAGTAGTCTAGCTTGACGATGGCGTTCCAAGGCACCAGAGATTTTGGCCATTTGCATCAGGCTTAACATCCCTTCCTGCATTCTGGCTCCACCAGATGCACAAACAATTACAACCGGTACCTGTCGCTTAGTCCCTTCTTCTATCAAACGAGTCAGTTTTTCCCCAACTACCGAACCCATACTACCGCCCATGAACCGGAAGTCCATCACTCCCAAAGCAATAGGCAAATTCTCTAGCTTACCGGTGCCAGTTTGTACCGCATCTGTGAGCTTGGTTTTTTCTTGGCTGTCTCGCAAACGATCACTATAGGCTTTGCGATCGCAAAACTTCAGGGGATCCGTCGGATGTAGGTGTTCATCCAGTGAGTTCCAGGTCTGAGGGTCAATCAGCTGGCGGATCCGCTCGTCACTAGGGACTCGCATGTGATGTTCACATTCAGTGCAAACCATTTGATTAGCTTGCAGGTCTCTGGCGTAGGATAGCACTCCGCAAGCTTCACACTTTTTCCATAGCCCATCAGCAATCTCCCGTTCTTGAGGTTGTTTAGGGCTTGGTTTAGGTTTTCTATTTGCAAACCAATCCAATAGAGACATAAAAATTTCTTATCCTGTTAACGTATTATCTAAATTTTTTTAGCTATAATTTTATCTTTATGATTGTCCTGCCTGCTCTTCCTCTGGGGAACTCAACAACAGTAAGGCTGTCCATTGATCTGGTGAGCGAACTTGTAAAGCCGCAGGACTACCTGCACCTAAATAAGACATGATCCCAATATCAAGAATCCGACTTGGGATATCATGAGCAGCTAGCACCTGCTGCATCAGCTCGGCTTCCCAGCGAAGATTGGTAGTTCTGATTGTTATCCAAGACACAGGCCAATACCAATAGCACCAATAGTATAGTTTTCAGAGCCGTTGAATTTGTTATTGCTATTTCATCTATAGTAGTTTTATTTATAGGTTATACTTAGTTATACTTATTCTGATTAGTAGACAATTAGCTAAAATTTTATAATAGGTTAATTTTTATAGGTTTCCCATTATATAGGAAGTTTTAGGTTTTCCGTTTCAACGTTTCAATTTAAAGATTGAGCGAACATTATTCAACAGGTGAGACAATCACGCGAATTTAATTCTTAATGGGTCAAGCCCACCTAAGATAATTTTTAGGTCAATGGGAAAAATAGTTCTAGGTAAGTGTGTACTATTAATTTACCCCACAGTAGAGTCAATCCTGCTCCCAACCCTAGAAAAGGACCAAAGGGCATTGGCTGTTTGCGATTCATCCAACCGAGGGCAATGGCTGCGCCACCAGCAAACGCCCCTACACCACAAGCGATGAAACTAGCCAAGAGCAAATACTTCCAGCCTAACCAAGCTCCCATCATCGCCGCTAGTTTAGCATCTCCTCCCCCCATAGCGGATTGACCAAAGGCAATAGAACCCCCAAAGGCAATCAAGTCAAACAACCAAATTCCTAGCACTGCACCTACCACCCCAGTCATGAAATGAGGAATTATTGCTATAGGTTGAGACCCCTCGAAAAAACCAGTAGTTCCTTGAAATACTAAACCAGCCACTAATCCAGACTGAGTTAGGGAATTCGGTAGGGTCATCGTATCGATATCAATCAGAGCCAGAGTCAACAACCAGCTCAAAAATGCCCAATACCCTAGGGTTTGCCAACCCCAACCATAGGTCCAGAAAACGAGTAAAAACAGTACGCCTGTTATGGCCTCTACTAGGGGATAGCGGCTGGAAATCTTGGTATTACAGTGACGGCAACGTCCTTTTAACCACAGCCAGCCCATTACCGGCACATTCTCTCGCTTCCCCAGCTTATGGAGACAATGGGGACAGCGAGAGGGAGGCCAAAGGATTGATAAACCAGCAGGTAGTCGGTAAACGACTACATTGAGAAAACTGCCAATAGATGCACCACTAGTGAAAACTATTGCGAAAACTATCGACGTTGTCAAGGCAGCGGATATTTCAACCATATCCTGTGTCACATGCTAATTGCTATAGGTTACTACCATAGAACTAATACCAATGACTGATTTACTTAATATTTATTAATAAAAGTCTCCTTGTAGTTGACTCAAAGGCACAAAGCATTCAGTTGGTAAAAGCACAGGTTGATTACTAAAGATTAACTTTCCTCTGAGGGTATATCTGTCAATCGCTACACCAGATGGTTGTTCATCTTGGTATGGATGAACTTCGTAGTAAACCCGGTAGATGTGCTGAGCTGCTCTCAAAACCGTAGGATCTAGCAGCTTCGGTAGCTCAATCCGAGTTTGGTAGTTTTCTTGTCTTTGCTGTGATGTATACACCACACTTTTTACCCTATTATTTCAGTTTGACTTTAATGCAATCACGCCCTCACGGCAAGGGGGTATTTCCGCAAAAGGGTACTGATTAACCAGGGGAAACCAATAGATTTTCCTGAGTTATTATCAGTAACCGCAGGTTTACCCGATCAAATCAAGGGATAATATCAAGATTCTTCTAGGCACTGAATTAGGGACTCTCCCATAGCACGACAACCTAAGAGATTCATGCCTTCTGAGATGATATCTCCTGTGCGATCGCCTTTATCTAAAACCTTTACAACTGCTTGTTCTATGCAATCTGCTGCTTCAGGCTGGTCCAATCCATAACGTAACATCATTGCAGCACTAAGCACCATCGCTAGGGGATTAGCTTTATCTTGACCTGCAATATCTGGAGCTGAGCCATGAACCGGTTCAAAGACTCCAGGGTTAGATTCACTTAAACTAGCAGAGGGTAACATACCAATACTACCGGTAAGCATAGCAGCAGCATCCGATAAAATATCCCCGAACATATTACCGGTAACAATGGTATCAAATTGTTTTGGAGCTCTGACCAATTGCATAGCAGCATTATCCACGTATAGGTGAGACAGTTCCACATCGGGATATTCTGCTGCTAGGGTTGTAATGCGATCGCGCCACAACTGGGACACATCCAACACATTAGCTTTATCCACCGAACAAAGTTTACCACCGCGTTTTTTAGCTGTTTCAAACCCTACTCTACCAATGCGGTCAATTTCGGCTTCGGTGTAAGCCATAGTATTGACTCCCCGTTTTTCCCCAGTTTCCTGAGAAAAAATTCCTTTAGGTTGTCCAAAGTAGATCCCACCAGTCAGTTCTCTAACCACCATAATATCGACCCCTTCAACCACGTTTCGTTTCAAGGTCGAGGCATCAATCAGTTGGGGGAATATTGTCGCTGGTCGCAGATTTGCAAACAACCCTAACCCTGCTCTTAATCCCAACAATCCGGTTTCTGGTCGTTGGTGGCGGGGGAGATTATCCCACTTGTAGCCTCCAATGGCAGCGAGTAAAACCGCATCACTATTGCGACATAGTTCTAGGGTCTCAGTAGGTAAAGGTTCATTAGTAGCATCAATAGCTACGCCACCGATTAGGGCTTCGGTAAATTTAAAATTAATATCGAATCGCTTGCCAACGAGGTTCAATACATCTACAGCTACTGCCATGATTTCTGGGCCAATCCCGTCACCAGGTAGCAGGGTAATGCGGTAGGAGTAAGTCATAGTTAGTTTGGTCGATGCTTAAGTATGAGGTGTCGTGGGTATAAGTTATAGCGTTCGATACTATAGCATCTGGCCGGTGTATGAGGGTAATTTTTTGATCAGCAGAGTTGGCAAGGGATAGGTGAAGAGATATCACCGATGTAACCGATAGACTCAGACCTCGCAACAAGGTAACAGTCCGGAACGAATCCCTAAACTAGCGATAACTAATAAAAATCAATAATTCAAAGAATTCTAGCCAAGCTCAACCGCCCTAGGTTAATCGATAGATCAAGAATAAAGCGCTAGGCTGGAAAAAAAACCAACATCTGAAATTCCCTTTGCGGTGCGACTCCGTGCTTTCTTGGAAAGGCTAGGGAACGCCCACCAACAGAAGGCTTTGGTCTTGTGCTTTATTGGCTCAGAAAAAACTTAGTCTTAAGCAAATTAAACAGGTAAAACCAGACTCTGATGGTAAAAGAACTGGCTATTGATACCCGTGGACTAACCAAGCAATTCGACCGCCATGTGGCTGTGCATGAGGTAGATTTGCAAGTGGAAAGCGGTGAAGTTTACGGCTTAATTGGACCGAATGGTGCTGGAAAAACCACCCTGATCCGGATGTTAGCTGCAGCGGAAGAACCTACCACTGGTGAGATTTACATCAATGGTCAGCGTTTGCTAAGAGATCAAAGCAATCCTAAGCTAAAACAGCGTTTAGGCTATCTACCTGATGATTTTCCCCTCTATGAAGATTTGACGGTTTGGGACTACCTAGACTACTTTGCACGTCTATATAAATTACGAGGCTCAAAACGCCGACAACGCTTATACGATGTTCTGGAACTGATTGAATTAACCAACAAGCGTAATAGTTTGATTTCTACCCTCTCCCGGGGGATGAAACAGCGCCTTAGCCTGGCTAGAACTATTATTCATGAACCGATTTTACTGCTGCTGGATGAGCCAGTCTCTGGTCTTGACCCCATTGCTAGAATGAAGTTTCGGGAAATTATTAAGGTTCTCCAAGAAGCGGGGATGACCATTCTAATTTCCTCCCATGTGTTGAGTGATTTAGCCCAACTGTGTAGCTCAGTAGGCATCATGGAATTAGGGTATCTGGTAGAAAGCGCACCCCTAGATGAGTTTTACCAGCGTCTTGGTCGCCAGCAAATTCTGTTGTCAAGCCTAGGTCAGCTGGATGTACTTAAAGGGGAATTGAAAAATAATCCCCTTGTAGAAGACTGGGAGATATTACCAGAACCAGGTCGGATGCGGATTCATTTTTCAGGAGGTCAAGAGGATTGTGCACAGCTATTGCGATCGCTGGTTAATGCTGGGATTCCCTTGACAGAATTCCAGTGCTCTCAAGAAGACTTAGAAACAATTTTCCTTAAATTAGGTCATCAGCAAGCATCATAGCTCGATCATAGCTGCATGAGAACTAGGAGACTACAAGGAGACTAATAGCGATATGGCACTTAATAATTTAGTTAACCAACTTGGGGAATTGAATCCCCAGGTGTTTCGAGAACTCAAAGGGAGTTTCAAACAGCGCAATGTCCTGATTACAGTGGCAATATCCTTGGTTGGTCAGTTGGTGATGCTGATCGGTTTTGGAACTCAGCTACCAGTGGCTGATGGTGATCGTACCATTTATAACCGATATTGCACTGGTCTCAAAGACTATTCCAACCTTACTTGCCTACCAGATGGCTTCGGAGGTTTTGAGATTAACTGGTCTCTGTGGTGGCAAGATGTATTTGTCTGGCTGAGTCTTATCGGTATCTTCAGCTTGTTGGTGGTTGGCACCTATATGCTAATCAGTGACCTCTCTAAAGAAGAAAGTCGTGGCACCTTGAACTTTCTGCGGCTGACACCTCAGTCAAGCCGGAGCATCCTAGGTGGCAAACTACTGGGGGTACCAGCATTGCTTTATCTAGCAGTTGCTTTTGCCCTACCATTGCATTTTTGGGCAGCTATTGCTGGTAAAATCCATTTGCTTGAGCTTTTAGGATTTTACACCGTTCTCGGTACCAGTTGCCTATTTTGCTATAGTATGGCGCTACTATTTGGCTTAGTTAGCAGATCTCTAGGAGGTTTCCAAGCTTGGTTAGGTTCTGGTGCTGTACTCATCTTTTTGTGGTTCACGACCATGGTGATTGATAACGCTGGAGTCAGCCATTACCCAGCTGACTGGCTAACGTTGTTTAATCCCACCATTGTCTTACCGTACCTGATTGATTCTAATTCGTTTGATCCGAATAGTTTTTATCCTGTTGAGCGTAGTTTCCAAGATTTGCGCTGGTTTGGTATCCATATCGGTGCCAGTTTCTGGACTATGGCTGGTTTTATTGTCCTCAACTACGGTGTTGGGACCTACTGGTTTGGGCAAGGGCTAAATCGTTGCTTCCATAACCCTAAAGCTACCCTGATTAACAAACAACAGAGTTACTGGCTGACCGCTAGCTTTCAAGCAGTGATTTTAGGATTTGCCCTCAACCCTCAATACAAGAACTGGCGTGGTTATACCCATGGCTTGGAAGAGAATTCACAGATGCTGCTGGTGTTCAACGTGGTGCTGTTTTTAGCTCTGATTGCTGCCTTGAGTCCCCATCGACAAACCTTACAAGATTGGGCGCGTTACCGACATCAGGATCGGACTTTCCGCAAAAAAGGAGGGGTGATAGCTGACTTAATCTGGGGTGACAAAAGTCCCGCTGTGGTAGCAGTGGCAATAAATTGTGCGATCGCATCTGCGATGTTGCTGACGTGGATATTACTTTGGCCTGCCAATGAGTACAAGATACCTGCCCTTTTCGCACTGTTGCTCAATAGCAGTCTGATCATGATTTACGCCACAGTTGCTCAGTTAATGCTGTTGATGAAAACACAGAAGCGAGCCGCTGGTGCAGTAATAGCGGTAGGAGGATTGATTCTCTTACCACCCATCCTGTTCTGGATTGGGTCGATGACTCTCTATGAGACTCCTGCTATATGGCTATTTTCGGTATTTCATTGGGGTATTTTGCCCTATGCTAATGGAAGTGTTTTCTTGGCCATCATTGCTCAGTCCCTAGCCCTAACGTTATTTAACGTACAGCTAGGAAGACAATTGCGACAAGCAGGAGAATCAACAACTAAAGCCTTGCTTTCTGGAAAAACAGAGAAATATCAAGCGAGAGTTAGCCACCTAATTCATTAGGTGGGCGTGGAGCGAGCCGGGATAAATCCCGGCGCTCGTGTTCAAGGTAGCTTTCCGTTTCTCCCTAGATATTCGACATATTCAGAGAGACTTAACCCAGCAGATTTTGCCAGTTCTTTTAGGTTGTCCCAGGCTAGCTTGGTTACCTTCACACTGTAAGTTTTTTTACTTTCGTTATATATGCTTGGTCTGCCGACTCTTCTTTTTGGTTTTTCTGGCATTTGCTTGACATTTTAATTACGGTAGTATTTTTTTAAATAAACATAGCAAAAAGGTCGATGCAAATGTATGGTTGCCAACAACATTTTATAACTACGACAGCTGAAAATAGAGCGATAATAGAATTTATCTGCTCAGAAGCTAACAAGCTAACCAATTGCGGAATCTATTATTGTCGTCAAATATTGTTCAAAGCCGGTAAATACCTTACAAATGCCGATTTGGATAAGATAATGAAGACAAATGTTCATTTTAAGGCAATGAGGTCAGCTTGTGCGCAACAAACGCTGCACGGAGTTATTGAGTCTTTTAAGTCTTATAAAGCCTTAAGCAAGTTATACAAGAAAGGTCAACTAGCGATCAAGCCTAGAGTTCCTAGTTACCGAAAGAAGGGGGGTTTGGCTGTAGTTAGTTATCCTGCTCGGTGGGTAAAGCTAATAAAAGGCCATCTCAAATTCACATTAGGAAAACAGGTTAAAGCTTGGTTTGGGATAGACCATTTCATCCTCCCTATGCCTTCTAATCTTGATTTCAAGTCAATAAAAGAGTACCGCTTTGTTCCAAGGAATGGGTGTTTGTATCTAGAGTTTGTCTATGAACGACCAGCTTCTGAACAGGTTCAATCAACAGACGAAGTGTTAGGTATTGACCCCGGTTTGAATAATTGGTTAACCTGTGTGTCTACTACAGGCAAATCATTTATCTTGGATGGAAGGAAGGTCAAATCTCAAAATCAATGGTACAACAAACGTGTCGCTGCGATTAAAAAAGGGAAGAGCAAGGATTACTGGGATGAGACTCTAGCTTATTTGACCGAGAAACGCAACAGACAAATGCGAGACAACGTTAATAAAGCTGCTAGATTTATAGTTAACTGGTGCTTAAGTAATGACGTTAGTACAGTTGTATTTGGTTGGAACAAGCGCAATAAAGACAGCATCAATATTGGAAAAAAGAACAATCAACAGTTTGTTCAGATACCTACTGCTAAATTAAAAATTCGAATAGAACAGTTATGTATTGAGTATGGTATCAAATTCCTTGAGACTGAAGAAAGTTACACCAGTAAAGCTAGCTTTTTAGATCGTGATTTCCTACCTGTGCTCGGCGCAAAACCTGTTCGCGAAGCGTGCCCTTCGGGCTTGGGGTGGGCAGCAAGCGGAAAGAGAGTGAAGCGTGGACTTTATCGGTCTGCAAAAGGTGAATTGATTAACGCAGATTGCAACGGAGCTTGCAATATTTTAAGAAAAGTAGCGACACAGCTAGGGAGATCCCTAGCCGAGGTCGGTAGAGCAGATTTGAACCTGCCACAACGATATAGATTAGACTCATTGTCTAGATCCTATCGTGAAGCGTCACGTTCGCGAAGCGAGTCCAAAGGACTCAGCGTGGTTTCAACCCGCAAAGTGACATCCGCTTAGAATCTACGCTTTTCAAAACGTAGAGAGTTCAACCAATTACCAGTCACTGCTGATTAAGTTTTTTAGTTTACCTAAGGGTCGTTTGAACCCTTAGGTCGCGCGTCGATCAACTTTCCTACCCTAATCAAGGACTAGATTATCAAAGGGTTTTTTATCCTAATTATCGCGAAACATTTAAACAACAAATCTACCTTGGAGTGTTTAGCTTTATCCCAAGGCTTCGCTCCTTTTTTTTTTATAATTAAATAAGCATTCAAATCGACTAACAACCAATGGAAAATCTTAAAGTCGAAGCTCAGCTATCCTACGACCAGTTACTTAGAGCTGTTGAACAACTGAGTTTATCTGAACTGGAGAAAGTTGGAGCATACATCATATCCCTTCAGGCACAACGCAAAGCCCCCAGCCTTTCTTCAGATCAGGCTAGGTTGCTAATTACTATTAATCAAGGTGTACCAGCAGACATTCAAAACCGCTACGATGAACTGATTCAAAAACGAAAAATGGAGACGCTGACAGCTGAGCAGTATAAAGAACTTTTGGCTTTAAGTGATCAAGTGGAAACTATCGAAGCTAAACGTGTCGAAGCCATGGCAGAATTAGCTCGTTTACGCCAAATATCTTTAAGCACATAGGTGCGCTTGACCCGTAATTAAATTCGCCACGGGTCGCACCTCCTGATGGCAGATTTGGATATGCATCTCCCTGGCAATGTCTGAGAAATCAAGGATATTCTGGTTTGATTATACTCAAAGAGTGGTTAACTAAGGCAAGAGGCATGCTAGCAAGAGGCAAACGTTAGTTTTATTTGGATGTTTATTAGTGGTTAATAAGGTTACAAGTAAACTATTTTTTCATAAAAATTACACTTTCACAAAATAGATGTGAAAGTGATAATAAGCAATTTAATTACTTAAATACTAAATGATTATTACTATTTTATTTTACCTATTCTTTGAAATATAAATTTCAAACTTGATGCCAGTTGGAATTATTTAGCACTACAAAAAAAATAATACCATAAAATATAAATTTTTCCTAAAGCATAACTAGTTAGAGTTACCACTGGCATACAATCGTAGACTGATTTATCTATTTGATGCTTCTAGCTGATAACTAGACCGAGAGTGCTCAACGGAAAAATCCTGCCAAGTTGTCTGGACAGTTCCATATATTGAGTGTAAACTGAAACACAAAACCCATACTGTAGTAAAATTAACAGTTATTCTAAAATTCTGCTCAGCTATTATCAGCAATCTAACACCCTTAACAGCATAGGTGGGCTTGACCTTGGCGAATTTAATTCGCCAAGGTCAAGCCCACCTAAGGAACCGATCTACCACTAGAGGTGATAAGCGTGCAATCCCAAGTAATCTCAACAACCCCAGCTTCATCAACTACCCCCACTCGCCGCACAGGAGCATTTGCTCTAATGGATAGTCTCCACCGTCACGGTGTGACCCATATCTTCGGCTATCCCGGTGGAGCAATTCTACCGATATATGACGAACTCTATCACTGGGAAGATGCTGGTAAAATACAGCACATCCTAGTCCGACACGAGCAAGGAGCATCCCACGCTGCTGATGGTTATGCCCGTGCTACTGGCAAAGTCGGTGTGTGTTTTGCCACATCTGGTCCGGGAGCCACTAACCTAGTTACCGGTATAGCTACCGCTCACATGGACTCAATTCCTCTAATTTGTGTAACCGGTCAAGTCGCCCGTCCTGCCATTGGTTCTGATGCCTTCCAGGAAACCGATATCTTTGGGATTACTTTGCCCGTTGTCAAACACTCTTATGTGGTGCGTGACCCTGCTGATATGGCGCGGATTGTTGCCGAAGCTTTCCACATCGCTAGCACCGGACGTCCTGGACCAGTCCTGATTGACGTACCCAAAGACGTGGGTTTAGAGGAATGTGACTACGTACCTGTGGAAGCTAATCAACTCAAGTTGGTGGGCTATCGTCCAACAGTAAAGGGCAATCCCCGCCAAATTAACCAAGCCCTAAATTTAATTCGGCAAGCACGACGACCACTGCTTTACGTTGGTGGCGGAACCATTGCTGCTGGTGCCCATGATGAACTGCGCCAACTGGCAGAAATCTTCCAAATTCCGGTAACGACCACGTTGATGGGTAAGGGAGCATTTGATGAATCCCATCCCCTATCGGTAAAAATGCTGGGGATGCATGGCACTGCCTATGCTAACTTTGCCGTTAGTGAGTGTGACTTACTGATTGCTGTAGGGACGCGGTTTGATGACCGGGTGACCGGGAAACTGGATCAGTTTGCCTGTCATGCTCAAGTGATTCACATCGACATTGATCCCGCTGAGGTGGGTAAAAACCGCTCTCCACAAGTACCGATTGTAGGGGATGTGCGCCGGGTTTTGCAATATATGTTGCGCCGTTACCAGGAAATGAATATCTCAGCAGAACCTAATCAAACCCAGGAGTGGCTAGCACGGATTAACCGTTGGCGTGAGGACTATCCCTTGCAGGTGCCTCAATACCCCGATAGTTTATCTCCCCAAGAAGTGATTGTAGAGGTAGGGCGTCAAGCACCTAAAGCTTACTATACCACGGATGTCGGTCAACATCAGATGTGGGCAGCGCAATTTCTTAATAATGGACCGCGCCAGTGGATTTCCAGTGGGGGATTGGGAACTATGGGCTATGGCATGCCAGCAGCCATGGGAGTCCAGGTAGCATTACCCGATCAGCAAGTGATTTGTATTGCTGGTGATGCGAGTATCCAGATGAATATTCAGGAACTGGGTACCCTCGCCCAATATGGCATCAATGTTAAGACCGTGATTATTAACAACGGTTGGCAGGGAATGGTGCGTCAGTGGCAACAAGCGTTCTTTGGGCAGCGTTATTCCTCTTCAAATATGGAAGTCGGGATGCCGGATTTTGTGCAACTGGCTCAGGCTTACGGGGTTAAGGGCATGATAGTTACTAGTCGGGATCAACTACAGGATGCGATCGCACAAATGCTAGCCTACGATGGTCCTGTGTTGTTAGATGTTCATGTAACCAAAGACGAGAATTGTTACCCAATGGTAGCCCCTGGTAAGAGTAATGCCCAAATGATCGGTTTACCAGAAAAACCATTACTCAAGAATGCTACAGAGCTAATCTATTGCAGTAACTGTGGTGCCAAGAATGTAGCAAGTAACAATTTTTGTCCTGAGTGCGGCACCAAGCTTTAATATTGTGTACCTAAGGATTTGACATTGCTGATCAATGGCATGATTTAGGCTAATCGGTCATGGATAATAGTAATGGATAGTAATGGTTAATTGGTACTTAACCATTTACTAATTACCCAACTATAGTTAATATCATTCCTTAGTTCAGCAAAACTGATAATTTCTCATTTAACCTTACTTACTTCGCTCACCAGCGGAGTATTTTTTTTGGCAAGTATCGTCAGTTTAATCCTACTTATCGGTAAGCATTCAGCTGATAGCTGATAGCTGATAGCTGATAGCTGATAGCTGATAGCTGATAGCTGATAGCTGATAGCTGATAGCTGATAGCTGATAGCTGATAGCTTACCTCATACCTAATCCTAAATTACCTGCCAGATTGGTCATCGTTGAGTGTAATCATACATAAGTTAGACATTCGTATACGTTATCCCATACATTAGTCTTCGATAATCATAACATAAGCAACCTATTATCAATTACCAAAAGGTAATATTTATTGTTTGCAGGCATTGCTAAGAATTGGAATAACTAAAAATCACTCTATAGTCAACATTAATTCAAACGCTTATTGCTATTGTATATGATTAATACTAAGATAGTTCGGAATGGACTAGCTCTCCTAGCTAGTAGCTTATTATTCACACCCAGTCCTGGTTTGGCTAGCTCTCCTCGTCAGGGGCAAGTTGAAAATAAATTAATCGCAGCAGCACAGTATTTAAGAGACCGGGATTACATGCCAACTCATCGACCGGTAGTCAATAGACTTTCCCGAAACCAAGTCTATGCATTTACCCTGGATCTAGAAGCTGGTAAATCTTATACCTTAGTAAGTTTTTGTGATGATGCTTGTCTCGATATTGACCTAGGTCTGTATGATAACAATGGCCAAACCGTTGACTATGATACTGACTATGGTCAATATCCGATTGTTCAAGTTACCCCTCGCGGCAGTGGAAAATTTATGGTTAAAGTGGGTATGCCCCACTGTGTAAGCTCTTCATGCTATTACGGGGTGGGCATATTCGCGAAATAGATCAAGAGGATTGATCTTCCTTCCCATTTTGAAAAATTCATGCTATTATAATATGTGGTTCGGATCGACGCGATCGCAACGCCCAAACCTTGTCAGGACCGGAAGGTAGCAGCAATAAGGGATGCTTACGATAGGCGTAGACTCCGAGCCACTCTCGTAGCCACAACAAATAGCCACCACAGATAGCCGCAAAACTATACACTTCGCTGCAGTTTTCGGTAACTACACCTCTAATTCGACATAACCTCGATCACTTCAGTATCTGAAATCATTTCGCCATTATGAACTAAATCCTGATGATTGTTGGAATTTAAGGTAACCTTGATTTCATTACTACCAGGTTCAAGCTTGCCAATATAGTACCAATTGCTGTAAATCCTGTTAATTTTTTTGCCATTGATGTATAGATGTCCATGTCCTTCTCCTGGTTGATGGGCTTTGCTAGCATTCTTGGGAGAAAATTGGAAGTTAGAAACCTTTATTTCTAAATTCCATCCTGTCATTGGATCTGGAGACACCACTATCTCAACATCTGGAACAGGTTGACCAGAAGGGATTTCCATGGTGCCATGATGATGACCCATTCCTTCACCATGGTTGCTACTGCTGCCAGCCTTGTGATTATGGTGATTATGCTCCATCTGTTTACTATGGTGATTACCGGTTTCGGTTTTATGACCATGGAGCTGAGCATGGGTCTGTTCAGAATCTATATCTTCATAGGCTACCATTCCACAACCACTACCAAGTAAGCTGATAGTTAGCAAACTGCCTGATGCGAATCTGAAAATAGTTCTAAGTGCTGAAAATACTGCTAACTGCTGACGGGTTAGTAGGATTTCTTTGGGTAGGTAAGTTAATAAGGTCTTGCTCATCCGATCGACAATTGTTGTTTCTACCATGGACTTTGCTAAATTGCCCATGGTATTTTATATTAGGTCAGGTAAATTTTCAAAAGACAAGCTGTAAAACCTAGTAATTAGTTAGGTAAGCAGTCAGGGGTCAGCGGTGAGCTAAAAGCTCACGCTACGCGAACAGCAGTCAGATGAAAATAAACCCGGGAGAATTTAATATTGATAGATTAATGATAAGTGAAAGTATGGATAAAAGTCCTTGGCCATAGGCCACGCTAGGCCGTGTTTTCAAAGTTTTCCGCAAGATTTAGATCCCCCCCAACCCCCCTTAATAAGGGGGGAGCCATTCTCAAAGTCCCCCTTTTTTAAGGGGGATTTAGGGGGATCTCCGAGTTTGAAAACACGCCCTAGGGCAACCGCTTTGTGGCACAGGCTTCTAGCCTGTGACATTAACGAATGCTTACCTCTTTATTCAAAAGCTGATAGCACCTCAAGTAGCACCATCTGTAGCGCATAAGCTGATAACTGATAGCTGATAGCTGATAGCTGATAGCTAATAGCTAATAGCTGATAACTTACGATTACCAACCTACTTCTTGAGCTACTCCATACAATTCTTCTAAATGTCGGCAAAATTCACTGTAGGTTCCAATTGGGCGTGCGTCTAATCCAGTTAAATCTAAATTTTCTTCAGTACTTTTCTGTTGGAGGTCTACTCCTTCCTGTTTGTTCCGCATATTTAATCGGTAAGCATTTTGGTCTGGATAAATTTCAAAAATTATCTCGATCGCGTCTTCATAGGTATCTAAGGAAAGGCTTAGATCGAAGGGCTTTCCAGGTAAAACTAAGCTTATGCTGTCATAGCCTGTTACTTCTTCTGTGTAAAAAACTTGCGATTCGGACATGTTGATAATTATTTGAGTCCAGGCAGGAAAGCTAGTCATTTTTCTTCTCCTTTAGGTAGTGATATAAATGCCCCTGGGATTAACCTGGAACTAGCATGGAACGCAATAAACACACGGATGCTACTGTTGAGCAATAGGTGATTCACCACGGCACTAGGGAGGTTACCCCAATCAAGAATACTAATAATAACAACAATAGTAGGGTAACTATGATACCAGTAATGACGAAGGATGTGATTGCCCAACCCCGTTGATGGCGCTTAAAGGCTTTGATACTCTTCCAACGGCGACTTTTCCATGCCCATTCATTGCCCTTGATGCCCAAAATAATCCCCATCACTGGCCAAGCAAGAAATCCAGTCACTAAGGATAGATCCGTCCAGGCAATCAGTCCAATCCACACTTGATTGGTAACACACCACAAACCTGGTAAACAAAAGGCACCCCAGTTCCAGCCTTGAATCTCTGCTGGCACTGGCACAGATTCGTTAAACACTTGCTTACAACCGGAATTATTGATGGGAGTCGGTGGCGGGTAGGATTTAGACTGGGGAGTTACAGCTACAGTACCCTTGATTTCTGTTTCTCTAACTTTAGAATCATCAGAATAATCGGTTCCGATTAGGTTTAGAACCTCTTGAGCAGATTGGAATCGCTCAGAGGGTTGGGATGCTAGCAAACGAGATAGAATACTATTAAAATCTGGGGATAGAGTTACTTCTTCTTCAGTTCGCCAGTTGAGGGTATAAGGATCAACCAGTTCCTGGGGCTGTTTGCCAGTCATCAGTACTAGCGCTGTTACTCCCAAAGCATACAGGTCACTATGGGGAGCAGCAATCCCTAGGCGTAGCTGTTCATCAGGGGCATAGCCAACTTTACCTAAGCAAGTCCCACCAGCGTAGATGGCGGAGTTTTGCCCACTCGTTACCGGAGTATTGACTTCTAGGGCAATTTGTTTGACACCACCCAAGTCAATTAATACTGGTACTCCATCGGAAGCACGACGGATAATATTGTCTGGAGCAATATCCCGGTGAATTATTCCTAATTGGTGTAGGTAGCTTAAGACCGGGAGCAATTGCTGAAACAGTTGGATAATTTCGGTTTCGCTGAAGCGTTCCCCTTTGCTTACTCGTTCTTCGAGTAAAGTTTGATAGGTTTTTCCTTCAATGTAGTCTTGGACGAGAAACAACCGTTTGCCATGGCGAAAAAATTCCCAGAATCTCGGAATTTGGGGGGATGAAAGCTTGTGCAGCATGGTTGCTTCCCGTTGAAATAGTTCTTCCGCTTTTTCTAGGGTATGGGTGCCCTGGTTTCTTGGAGTCAGCTCTTTTAGGGTTACTAGTTCATTAAAGCGTCCAGTGTCTTTGGCGAGGTAGGTTTTGCCAAATCCCCCTTGTCCTAAGGTACGTTGAATTATGTAGCGATCGCGTAATCGGCTTCCAGTCTGTAATGTATTGTCATTATTAGTATTGTCTAATGTATTGTCTAATGTATTGTCATTATTAGTATTATCTAGATTAGTCTCTAGGGGACTGCTACTGGGAGGAGGTAGAGAGGCACCACAACGAGAGCAAAAACTTGCCCGACTGGGATTGATTTGCTCACATATCATACAAATGATTGAATTCATGGCTCCACTCTTTTGAATACCAGTTGGGTTCATGCCGTTGCTGCCTAGTTAATTGGTATTATAATTGGCACTATAATTGGCTCGATATGATCTATTTTAGCCACCATGAGAAAAATCAGAGTTCATTCAAATGTGCGGTTTGGGGTAAGTATTGTGGACGGTTGATGGTGAATTGTCAACGAATTGTCAAGCGAAGGCAGCAATCTTAATAAGAAATAAGAAATAGTTAAGAATTGAGCAATCTAGTAATTATGAACTATTTCAGGCTTACAATTCAAAGTTATAGCACTACGCATTAAGGTGTTTGACATTGATACAAGCAGCAAAAGCTGTCGCAGTTAACTTTTGCCTCTTGCCTCTTGCCAATGCCATTGCGCGTAGCGCTATATGTGCTTGAAGTAGGGTGATGGTGCAAATAACAGGAACAACAAAGTTATTGGGTGTGATTGGTGATCCAGTGGAACATTCTTTATCACCACTGATGCATAACCAAGCGATCGCATCCTTGGGTGTGGATTATGTCTACCTACCTTTACCGGTAAAATCAGCAGATTTGAAAAATGCGATCGCTGGTTTTGAGGCGATTGGTCTAGTGGGCTTCAGTATCACTATTCCCCACAAACAGACTATCATCCCCTTGTTGTCGGAAATTTCAACAGTGGCTCAAGGGGTGGGAGCAGTGAATACTGTGTATCGCACCGATCAGGGTTGGATTGGTACGAATACCGATATCGCAGGATTTATCACCCCGTTGCAAGGGTATAACCGGGATTGGACTCAAACTACTGTAGTCATTTTGGGGTGTGGTGGTGCAGCACGAGCCGTAGTAGTCGGTTGTGCTGAACTCGGTTGTAGTGAGATTCATGTGCTTGGTCGCAATCAGGACAAGTTAGGTCAATTTAAGCAAAGCTGGATTAATTCTTCCCTTGCTATTACTATTGATACTCATCCTTGGGAACAACTACCGGAACTTCTGGCCCAAGCCAATTTGTTGGTTAATGCTACTCCGGTGGGCATGTATCCCAAAGTCGAGCAGTCTCCTGTGGATCAGCTAGCCATGGCCAGGTTGCCGGAAAATGCGATCGCTTATGACTTGATTTACACTCCTAATCCTACTCAGTTTTTACGACAAGCCAAAGAACGGGGAGCGATCGCAATTGATGGATTGGAAATGCTGGTGCAACAGGGAGCAGCAGCTTTCAAAATTTGGTTAGGACAAACTCCGCCAGTGGATATTATGCGTCACGCTCTGCAGGAGAAATTAGGATTATTGAAAAGTTAGCTAACATTTATGGCGTTGCTGAATCTTGGAATGAATATGAGTGGGGTGGGCATCCTGCCCGCCCGAAAATAAGCATGAAACTGGCAAGATGCCAGTTCCACGCAAACATGCCCATTCCACAGGTGCGCTTTCAGTGATGGCGAGCAATCCCTCACCATTACGGAAAGCGCACCTATAATACCTAACACCTAAGACCTGTCCAAGGGCGAAACGTTTTGGAGCTACTGACTATCCTTAGTATGGACCTAAAATCCAGTTACCAGGAGCTTCTGGGTCGTCACTGTAAAAGAAATCATGGACATGCTGTAAAACCTCTTCTTTACTGAGATGTCCATCGCCATTTAAATCAAGCTTTGAAAAAATTTCGTCAGTCAAGTTTCCATCTGAGAAGTGAGAGAGGAAGCCCTGTTTGTACTCTTGACGAGAAATCTCTCCATTGCCATCAACATCCAATCGCTCAAAAATCAAATTGGTTAGCTTGGCGATCACATCTTCTTCATAGGATCTTTCGTAGGACTGTGAGGTTTTAATTCCAGATTGGCGCTCTAACCACAAAGGCCGATATTGCTCCTTGAAACTAAGTTGTTTGGCTTTATGTTCCAGAAATTCTTCTAGAGTTACTTCGCCATCATCATTAATGTCCACTTCTTTTTGCCAGTTCTTCCATAAAGTTTTGAACTGAGAACAAATGATGTTATATTCCAAAGAACCCGGTTGATAACCTTGAACTTTTGCCTGAGACTGAGCCATCTTTTCATAGTCAGCTTCAGTGATGACTCCACTACCATCAACATCGTATAAATCGAAGAGTTTCTTCAGTTTTCGCTTCTGCAATTCGGTTAGCACCATAGCTTTATCCTGTTGTCAAAAACCTTAACTTAATCACTAATGGCAGCGATGAAAGGAAAGACTTTGTAGTGCATCGCACAGATGCCTTCCTCGGTTGTCATATAAGTCCC
This sequence comes from Moorena sp. SIO1G6, assembly GCF_010672795.1. Taxonomy (NCBI): domain Bacteria; kingdom Bacillati; phylum Cyanobacteriota; class Cyanophyceae; order Coleofasciculales; family Coleofasciculaceae; genus Moorena; species Moorena sp. SIO1G6. The sequence continues at coordinate 2,301 of NZ_JAAHFZ010000071.1, read as the reverse complement.
CATCGGGGTTTTTGGGCTACACCCTGCACCAAATATCTTGCACTGACACGGTTGAAATACTCCCGTTAGGATAGTCATGCACTGAGCAAACTGGACATCAGCGAGTTTTAATTTGGGTAGGTTAAATTTTACTTCAGCATCAAATTGAACGTACTCAGACCGGAGTCTTAATCCTGAAAAATCAACCGAACCCATGCCACGCCACTCATAGAATTCACGGGGTTCAAATACCTGGCAAATGGTTTGTAGCGCTTCTGAATCGCCTTCTGCTGGTACTTGTGCCTGGTCTTTTAATTCTGCATTACCATCCACCAATTGCTGTAGCAGGGTTTGGGTGGCTTTCAATATAGCCTGGTGACTAGAATCAGCAATGATGATCGGTTTGCGGTAAGACTCAACAAAAAAGCGATAAGGTTCAAGACCAATTACCGAAGCAACTTCAGATGCACAGATCAACCCGTCAATGTGTATCGATGGGGAGTCCAGAATGGCTTTGATAGCCGGAATTAGGGTCATGTGGTTGCAATAAACGCTGAAGTTGCTAATCCCTTCAGCAGCAGCTTGCCCCAGGTTAAGCGCAAGAATCAATAAGCCGTGGCTTATTGAGAAAAAAACTAGCTCATTCTCAACAAATTAACTCTATTGCCAGTACAGTTCTACGAGATTATAGGGGTATGAAGCTTCCACCACCTGAACGAGGTGGTGGTGTCCTATGCTAACCTGGAACTACGAAGCGTCCACAGGTCACACAAGCAAGCCCAGCTTCTAGGCGGTCGTCGAGATCTTTTGCTGGAACGACCCTCCTCGTCATTTCTGCGAGTGAGTTTGAACACGCCCCTGGCACCAATGTTGTAAGCTCCGTTTAAATCCGCATTAAACCCCTTACCTGAAGGGAAGGTTGCCAAGGAGTATTTTTTTGAATTTCGTTTAATCGTACCAGAGCCATCAAAAGCCAATTTTGAAGTATAGGCGGCGATAACTTCTATCACCTTACCACCCAACTCAGCCCATTTCATTTCCGTAAAGTCGCGGATTTTCTCTTTGAGCCATCCGTGGAATCTTTGCCTTAAGTTGGAGCGCCTTTTTCCACCTCTTGGCTTCCACCCTTTGAGATTCTCAAATACAATTACTTCAGAATTAAACTTTTCAGAAATCCCCACAATCCGTCTAGAAACAACATGGCTGATCTGGGTATTGATTCTTTGACATTTTTGATAAGTTTTGGAGCAAAACCCAATATGAAGTTTTCCTCCTTTGCCCATCGTTTTTGATGCTCTTTTTGACACGGATTTTAGTCGTTTGTCCCTACGGTCTATGTCTCTTCCAAGATGAATAAACTCACAATGGATTACAGTGCCGTCATCGGTTACAACTGCTACGGTAGCAGTAGTGTTGATACCTAAATCTACCGCAGTAACATTAGCCTCTGGTTTTCGTTTTTCTGGCTTACAAGTGAATGGGACGGACAAATGGCAGTACCTATCATTGAAAACCAACAAAGGCGACATCATTTTATTTGTAGCTACCTGATGCCTTTCTCTCAAGCCGGTAATCTGAACCATAGTCCAGACCCAGTTTTTGCCATCAAAAACTTTGATTTCTACTTGGTCGAAACCATGCATCTTGTAACATTGCCCTTTATACAAGGCAGGATAGCAACCAGTATCAGCATTTAGTCTTGGCGGTTTACTATCTTTCCTTTTTCGATTACCAGATTGCCATTCGCAATATCTAGTAACGAAACTACTAACCTGTCCAGCTGCAAATGCGATGGCGGCTCGACGGTAATAACTAGGGAACTTGTAGAAAGCTTTATTGAACTGTGGATATTTGATATTTGGACGCTTTGCTGTTTCATGCATTAACTTTTCGACAGCAGGAGTTAACTGATCCGCTGTCAATCCACCAAGCTCAGACCAATGAGTATAAATAATGCCAACCAAGTATTTACAAGCCTGACGATAAACTTTGACCGTCTCATCAAACAATCCCTTTTGCTTGGAAGACGGGTTTAGTTTCCATTTGTCAGTTCTGATAACTTTGCTTGACGTTTTCACTGGTCTCGAAAAATATCGCTAGTTAATATTTTAGCCTACAAAAATGTAGACGACAATAGTTTGATTGATGTTCCAGGTTTTTGGCTATTGTTGTTGGCGTGGACTAACCCCCACTTGCAGGGTAAGCGCAAGAAAAATGAACTCATAATATGCTAAAGGAACCGATGTCACCATCAAGGTATCCAATCCAATGGTTAAAAGCTTTGATACACCCACGAACCCAAATCTAACAAGTCGCAAATCC
>NZ_JAAHFZ010000070.1:0-30857 GCF_010672795.1 Moorena sp. SIO1G6 | reverse complement strand
GGGAATCGGGAATCGGGAATCGGGAATCGGGAATCGGGAATCGGGAATCGGGAATCGGGAATCGGGAATCGGGAATCGGGAATCGGGAATCGGGAATCGGGAATCGGGAATCGGGAATCGGGAATCGTAAAGCTAAATCTGTTACCTGTTGCCTATTACCTGTTCCTCAGTCAACAATCAAGCAACATTAAACCTACCCTTCACCGAACGCCAAAGGCGAACAACATTCAACATTCAACTTTTACCCAACCTTCAACCTTCACCCAACATTCAACCTTCAACCAACATTCAACCTTCAACCAACATTCAACCTTCAACCAACATTCAACCTTCAACCAAATTTAAACCTTCAACCAACTTTCAACCTTCAACAACATCCCAACGAAGCGGTGGGCTAATAATACCTTTTTCGCTATCTTTTGAACGCACTAAAAGCTGATACACATGCCAATGGTAGTCATAGGTATAAGCCCGATTCGGTTCATAAACCCCAACATCAACAAAATACTTACCACCGTTTAAATCTAAGCGGGATAGATGGAGTTTTATTTTTCCTTTACCTTTAATACCTGGTAAGGATGCTCCCATGGTAGTTGTGTTAGTCTCAAGACAGATTTGACCATCTTCAGTGCTAATGATGACACTAAAAATTAGTCCATCAATTGGTTGAAGTGACAAGTACTCAATGTCAATGGCCAAGGAATCACCACTATTAATCTCTAAGCTAGGTAACAGCAGCACATCGGTAATTTCTACTTCTAGAGAGCCAAACCGGTTTTCATTCATTCGCAGTTCCACACCAGACCTAGTCAGTTGGGCAGGTCTGTTGGGAGTAGGTTGCTGGGTTTGCGATCGCATTTGATTGACATACTGTCCTGCTACCACTTTTGGCTCACCGTAAGCCATGATTTGTCCTTGTTGTAGCCACAAAGCGCGATCGCAAAGTTGCTCAATTTGCTCGCTACTGTGAGAAATTAGGACAATAGCACAGCCAGACTCTTTCAACTGAGCAATTCGTTCCAAGCACTTAGCCTGAAATGCCAAATCCCCAACGGACAGAAACTCATCAACTAGCATCACATCTGGGTCTGTGTGTACAGCCACCGAAAACGCCAGCCGCATCTGCATCCCTGTACTATAAGTGCGGACTGGGTTATCGATAAACTGCTCAAGTTCAGCAAACGTCACGATTTCATCAAAACGCCGCCCCACCTCTTGACGAGTAAGACCTGCTACAACACCACTAACAAAAGCGTTTTCTCGCCCAGTCAAATCTGGATGGAAACCAGCCCCCAAATCCAGCAGCGCTCCAATGGAGCCATTAACCCTAACCTTCCCTTCATCCGGTTTTCCAACCCCACCAATCAAGCGCAATAACGTTGATTTACCTGCTCCATTGTGACCGAGAATGCCTAGCATTTGGCCTGGGGAAACCTTGAACGTAATATTCCGCAACGCCCAAAACCCTTCCGCTGCCATAATATGCCGAAAACCCGACAGCGCCGCCTCCATAATAGTAAGCGGTCGCTCAGGATGATAGTAGTTAAAGCGTTTACCGAGTCCTTGAACAATAATTGCATCAACCATCTATAATTCCTCCACAAAGCGATCGCTCTGCCACCGGAAAATTTGAAGACCGATAGGTAAAAACACTGCCGTGACCAAAGCCATAACTAGCAGAGCTATCCAATCCGGTGGTGTTCCTTTAATTAGTACAGCGCGATAGGCGGTAACCAGATGCACCATCGGGTTAAGGTAATAGAAAAACTGGTAATTTTTGGGCACATTAGTAATTTCATAAAAAATAGGTGTGAGATAAAAAAACAGCTGTAGAAGTACACCGATAGTATGCTGGGTGTCGCGAAATATTACATTAAGCCCAGCTAGTATATAGGCTAAACTAATGGTAACGGAAAACTGTAGAGCTTGTAGGATTGGTAACAGTATAATTACTGGCTGTAGCTGAACACCATCGATTAACAGAAAGATAACTAATATTGGCAGGGCTAGAATAAAGTGAATCAGACCTGTTGTTACGGTAACCACCGGTAAGATAGCGTTGGGAAAACCCGGTTGTCGGATCAGGGGGCGATTACTAATAATCACCCCAGTGGCTTGAAAAAGAGACGTGTTAAACCATGTCCATACCAACAAACCAGAAAATGCAAAGGAGGTATATTGAGGAATATCAACCGACAATACAAAACGGAAAACAAAGGAAAATACAGCTAGCTGGAGTAGTGGATTAAGCAGCATCCAAGCTACTCCCAAAACTGACCGTTTGTAGAGTAGCTTCATCTCCCGATTAACTAGCTCTCGTAGCAAATCATAGAGATAAGAAAGCCGCCACTTGTAAAATTGTTTGAGTTTTGATTTTCGATGTTGTATTGAAGACATTGGAGTAATATAGCATTTGACAGCAGTTGTCAATTGGTTTAGGTAATTTCGCCCTCCCTGGTTTTTAGAGAGCAGGGAGCAGGGAGCAGGGAGCAGGGAGCAGTAAATAGGGAATAGTAGGAAATAGATCCGATTATTTGATGATCTATTTTAAAATGCTATATTACTATTTTTTTAGACTTTAATAAAGCAGTAAATTAAAGCTTGATAGGGCTTTATTTAACCCATTGTGATTTAATTTTTTAGTTATTCAAAAAAACTTAAAACCTTGATTAAATAAAAGTTTCAGTCTTTGGCTGAGATTATTGTTTTACGAGAGTGAAACAATATTGTGATAATTTTTGTTCCCTACTCCCTACTCCCTACTCCCGACTCCCGACTCCCGACTCCCGACTCCCGACTCCCGACTCCCGACTCCCGACTCCCGACTCCCTACTCCCTTTGCTATACGACCTTCACGTTTAACCCGCAGATGGGACTGCCACAAAGACCAAACTCCAGCCAGATTACCTGTCATTTCCAACCAGATTAGGGAGATTGGATAATCGCTCCAACCTCTGAGCCGTTGATAGATGCGAGATAAATGAGCAAGTGGCAATCCCAGCACTATTTGCACCAATCCTCGCCAATCCCCATCCTGTAGCCATGTGGTCAGATTGTAAGCAACATGACCTTTACTGTAGTTGTAAAGCTGACGATGTAGCTCTGCCATTTCAGTGCGATGCTTATGCCAGACATAAGCGCTTGGCTCATAGATGAGGGTGTAGCCAGCTTTAAGTACTTTATAGAATAAGTAAGTATCTTCACCAACTCCTGAAGGCATACCGGGACCGAGGGCTTCGTTCATTAGACCAATCTTGGGATGACTAAAGATACTGGCACGAAAAGCAGCATTAGCGGTTGCTCCTAACTGCCAAGTTGGTACAGCATGGCGTGAAAAGGATTCAAACCAATCTCCGTTAACCTCAAACTCCTCAAAGCCCCGTCCCAAGCCGCCATAATTTTCAAAACACTGCTGGGCATTGGTTTCCAACTGTAGGGGCAAAACATTACCTGTGACAATCATCACATCCGCTCTAGCAAAAGGAGCGATTAGTTTTTCTAACCAATCCGGTGGCACAGTAACATCATCATCCGTCGCAATCACAATATCCCCAGTACTAGCAACAAAGCCAGCATTGCGAGCATAAGCTAGTCCCTGACGGGATTCACTAACTAAGACAACATCAGGAAACTCAGCAACCACTGGTGGAGTCAAACCAGAAGCGGGATGATTATCAACTACAATAATTTCCAATTGTCGAGTATACTTTTGGGCAACTATGCTGCACAAACACCTCCGCAAATCTTGGGGTCGATCATAGGTAGCGATGATAATAGAGATTGGTATTTTATCAGGTAAACAGGTTAGTAAATCAGTCTCTTTATCCGTGACTTTATAGTGATTAGTTAAGATAGATATTGCTTGAGTATAGCAGTAATACCTACTGAAGTTAAGGTTTACTTCCAGCAGCTTCATACCAAACTGATTGACAATAACCTCAATTAAGCGACTCTTGCTAATCCCTCGATCAGGGTTAGGAATATCAACGCTACCTAAAAGCTGATCATGCCATTTCACAAAGACTCGTACTGATGAGTACTCTTTAACATCAGTTAATGCCTGTAAAGGTTCCCGTAGATCCACAGTCCGCACTGCCATACCTGGATTGGTTTTAACCTTTTGGATTTCTTCCTTAGTCAGAGCAGGAAAGATAGGGTCAGAAAAAATCGGGTAGGGAGCACTATCTACATCCTCTTCTGTTTCCCGTTCTTGCTCACCGAAAGATTGAGTAATCTCAGCAGCAGTGTGGCGAGCTTTGTGATAGCGAGTTAAACCAATGAAGCAGCCTTTTAATTCAGCCAGAATTAAATCCTGTGGGAAGCGAGTGGGATTTTTGAAACCAAGCCACAGACGTCTTAAATTCCAATACACTATCCACCAGATCAAAATCCACAAGAAAGAAAGACACTCATCTGGATAGGCAAAGAGGCTACGGATACAGTAAGAAAACAGACCAATACTGTTATTAGCAATTTGCGTGCGTAACTTAGCATAATCCCGTCGATGTCGATGGCGCACTATGGCACTAGGCTCATAGACGAGGGTATGTCCTTCCTTAACCACCCGGAAAAACATTTCTAAATCACCACCACCATTAGTGACAGTACCCACATCCAAAGCAGGGTCAAAGAAACCAATATCATCAAATACTGAGCGGCGATAAGCCATGTTTGCCCCTGTGCCGAATTGTCCAGTACCCAGGAATTTCCAAGGCATTTTGTTGCCTCGATTAACCTGATACCACTTACGGCTCATGCCTCGCCCGAAGCCGCCATAAATTTCAAACAGCACTTGTGCTTCAGTTTCCAATTCATAAGGCACAACTAACCCAGTCACTGCCATAACTTCAGGATGTTTAATAAACACTAGCGCTAATGCTTTTACCCATCCTGAATCAACTACTACATCATCATCAGTATAGGCAATAATGTCTCCTTTAGCTTCAATAACAGCTCGGTTTCTCGCCCAATCTAAACCCGGACGAGGTTCACAAACATAACGAACATTAGCATAAGTTTCCACCAGTTTCTTGGTGTCATCATTGGTGGGAGCATTATCAACAACTAAAATATCTAAGTAAGGATAATCGAGTTGATTGATAGCGTCTAAACATACAGCAAGATTAGCAGTGCGATCGCGAGTACAAACCGCAACCGTTACTAACGGCAACTTTCCCTTATACTCCGGTGGTGGCACATCAAACAAATCCTCAAGACACAATCTTTCGCGTCCGAGGGGTAAGGATAATCCATTGTACAAAAGGCGATTGATAATCGTCTCGCTATGGTCTTCCAGAATACGTTTACTTAAGGTTTGTGCTGTACAGTGACCATTAGTAATCGGTGCTTTAACATATCCAATTGGCGCACCATGGAAGCGAACTAGTCCTTGCACTCCCATATAGCCATCTAAACCATCAAGAGTAGTCAGGGGGCGGCTCAACTCAATGTCCACCACTTTGATTGGATAAAGCATAACCTAAAATCCCTTATATCATCAGCAGTGAACGGTGTAATAAATTTCCAAGCAAGAGCTTGAAATATAGACTACGTCGGCGTTTATTTAAATCAGCAGGACTGACCGATCAACCCGGTTTATTAACATTACCGGATTTAAGCTTAGTGATAATTCTCAATAAGCTTTTAAGGGACAAGATATACAACCCATAGCGAAAAATAGGCGTAATAAAATCAGCTTTTAAAGCTTGAGATAGCCAAAATAACGTACTGCGATCGCTACTACACTGACTACTTTGTCGTGCCAAATACATATAAAAACTACTCTTAGACAATCGATAAAGCACTGCTGGAATCTCTGGATGCCTTTGTTGAACGTCACGTAGCATCAAACCATGAGATTTAGCCATTTGGCTGTAGTCGCGAGACATACTACTAACAATTTTGCGATAGCCAATCAGAAATTCCGGGACAACACCAAATTCATAATGTTCTGCAATTCGCAAATAGAGCTCCCAATCCTCACACCCCTGAGCCTGTTGTGCCTTCAGTTGACAGTTGTAGCCACCAACGGTCTCAAAACAACAGGCGCGAATCATAGATGCACTAGCATTGCCTAAAAAGTTATGACATACCAGAGTTTTATAAACCTTTCCCTCTATACTTAAAGCACGGAAATCTCCAGTCAGTGAATTTTCCTCATCAATATCCACCGACCAAGCATAAACCAACCCTACCGCTGGATCTGTTGCCAAGAAGCGTTTCATTTGCTTTTCTAAATTTTGCGGATACCAAATATCATCAGCATCCAGGGGAGCGATATAGTCTCCCTTAGTGTTTTGAATCCCTAAATTCCGAGCAGCAGCCACCCCTAAATTTGGTTGTTGTAGTAAGATAACACGCTGATCTTGCTTAGCAATAGATTGAACAATCTCAGCTGTCCGGTCTTGAGAACCGTCATCTACCACTATCAATTCCAGGTTTTTATAGGTCTGAGAAAGAACAGACTGTAATGTGATTTCAATAAACTGCTCTGTATTATAGGCAGGGATAATCACTGAAACCAGTGGTAAGCTATCAACTGTTTTAACAACCGACATTTGGTGATTTAAATTTTATATTTATACTTTCCACAGGGATAAACTGAGTTTTTAATTTAGCTATCAGCGTTAAAATTTTCGGGCGGGCAGGATGCCCACTCTACTCCTATTCATTCGAAGATTCAGCAACGCTTTTAATTTAGCTATCAGCGTTTAGCTATATCAAATGGGCTGACTATGGGCTGACTGCTGATAGCGGATGGCTGACTGCTCAACCTGTAGACACAACCTGTATTACAAGTACAGAGTTACTTAGTCAATTCAGGATTTTTTGAAAAAAAAATTCCTACTGGTGATTCTTATATAGTTTTGTTAAAGCCAATAAACTAGTTTGTAAAACTTAGTGTAATCTAATAATTTTAACTAAAATAATGTTAAACTATACGAGGGTATTATTGAGATGCATAGTAACGATTTAATCTCAAAATCTCAATCAGTAATTGAAGGTAAATTCTCTAAAGAATGGTTGACTCTGCTAAACTAACTATCTCCGTCATCATCCCCGTATACAACGGAGGGGAAGACTTTCGTCAATGTCTTGCCAGACTATCTCAAGCTGCACCCCCTCCCGATCAAGTGATTGTAGTAGCTGATGGCGATACTGATGGCTCATGGCGTCTAGCCCAAGACTTTGGAGCCACAGTAATTCGATTGCCCACAGCAGGGGGTCCGGCTAAAGCCCGAAACCTGGGAGCTAAAGTAGCACAGACCGATATCCTGTTTTTTATAGATGCTGATGTAGCCATCTATCCGGATACTATTGGTCAAGTGGTGAAAATTTTTAATAATGAACCTAATTTAACCGCTTTAATTGGTTCTTATGACGATTCTCCCGGTGCTGCTAATTTCCTTTCCCAGTACAAAAATTTACTCCACCACTACACTCATCAAACTGCATCTGAAGAAGCATTTACCTTTTGGGGTGCCTGTGGCGCAATCCGTCGTGACATCTTTATTGCCATGGGTGGCTTTGAGGAAAATTATCGTCAACCCTGTATTGAAGATATTGAGTTAGGCTATCGACTCAAGCAAGAAGGTTACAGGATTAAGCTGTGTAAGACTCTACGGGTGAAACATCTCAAGCCCTGGGGCATAATTTCTCTCCTTAGAGCTGACTTTTTCTACCGCGCCTTGCCCTGGACTGCCGTAATTCTCAAGGTTCGCGACGCAAGTCCGGAAAACTGTCGTGAGTTTATCAGTGACTTGAACCTAAAGCTGTCTAGTCGTATTAGTGTGGTGTTGGTCTATGCTCTACTAGGTGCTTTAGTTACAGCTTATTGGTGGTCTAGTACTCTGATTGCTATGGCTACTTGTGTATTTAGTCTCGCCCTGCTAGTACTCAACAGACCTGTCTACCAATTCTTTTATCAAAAGCGTGGTCTACTATTCACTATACGAACCATTCCATGGCACTGGCTGTATTACTTTTACAGCGGACTTGCGTTTGCCATTGGTATAGTTCGTCATTGCTTTCAAAAGTACCTACAACCTCGGATATACTTGCCTAAGCTATCAAGTTTATAGCAGGGATAAATTGGTTGAGGTACTTTCGTAGTGGGTTTTAGGGAGTAGGGAGTAGGGAGTAGGGAGTAGGGAGTAACGGTAATAAAAATGAATGTACATCATAAGTATGATAAACGCTATAAATCTTTATTTAAAAATAAACTAAAATCGGGTTTATTTATGAGTATTAAAATCATGAACAATAACAGTTACTATCGACGTTTAAAATAACGTTTAACCTTAGGTTTAACCTAGAATTGCTATCGCTATGGAATAAAAATCAATATTGTCCTACTAAGCACTAAACACTCACCACTGACGCACTCACCACTGACGCACTATTTTTAATCAATGGAACATTATCCCGTAGTGATTACAGGCGCAGGACCGGCTGGTCTTACAGCTGCCTATGACCTGGTTAAACAAGGCATTAAATCTATCGTTCTAGAAAAATCCAATAAAGTCGGTGGTATTGCTCGCACCGAAGTCTACAAAGGCTATCGCTTCGATATTGGTGGTCATCGCTTCTATACCAAAGTAGAAGCAGCGCATCAACGTTGGCAAGAGGTTTTAGGGGAAGATTTTATCAAAGTTCCCCGCATGTCACGCATTTATTACCAGGGTAAATTCTACGACTATCCCCTCTCAATCTTTAACACCCTATCGAATCTAGGCATCATTACCAGTCTGGTTATGTTGCTCAGCTACTTCAAGGCAAAAATCAAGGCAAAATTGCGACCTTGGCATGAACCTGAAACCTTTGAAGAATGGGTAAGCGATCGCTTTGGTCGTCGTTTATACAGACTATTTTTTAAAACTTATACGGAGAAAGTATGGGGCATACCCTGTGATAAAATTCAAGCAGAATGGGCAGCACAGCGAATTCAAAAATTATCTCTAAAACGAGCAATCATCAATGCTTTGTTCGGAAGTCAAAATAGCAAAAGCTTGATTAAGGAATTTGATTACCCGCTACTTGGACCAGGGATGATGTGGTAAAAATTTCAGCAAGCAGTAGATAATCAAGGTGGTCAGGTAAGACTGAATACTGTAGTGACTAGTATTCAACGAGATGGCAATCATATCAAAAGCATTACTGCTTTGCAGGATGAAAAAACTATCAGTATCTCTGGAGACCATTTCATCTCCAGTATGCCAGTGACAGCACTGGTTAAAAAACTCGACCCACCTCCCCCACCAGCGGTAATCGAAGCAGCAAAATCCCTATCTTATCGAGCTTTTATTATTGTAGCGCTCATTATTGATGCTAAAGATCTATTTCCTGATCAGTGGATTTATATCCATAGTCCAGAGGTGAAAGTGGGTCGCATCCAAAATTTTAAGAATTGGAGTCCAAAAATGGTATCGGATCCTAGCAAGACCTGTCTGGGTTTAGAATACTTCTGTAATGAGGGAGATGAAATCTGGAATCTATCTGATCCCAAATTGCTGGATTTAGCCACCCGTGAATTGGCGAGTTTAGGTCTGGCGGATGCCAAGGCTGTAGAGGATGGTACTGTGTTGCGCCAACCTAAAGCTTACCCAGTTTACGACCGTGATTATCGTCAGCATTTACAAGTGATTCAAGATTTTTTAGCAGACTTTGATAACCTACAAACCATTGGACGTAATGGGATGCATCGCTACAACAATCAAGACCATTCGATGTTAACCGGAATGCTAGCAGTTAAGAACTTACTGGGGGAAAACCATGATCTGTGGCAGGTAAATACTGAACGGTCTTACTATGAAGAATTTACCACAGAAGAGTTAAAGCAAAAACAGGATTTAGTAGAGGACTCAGTTTTTCAGCCTGTATAGGCTATTGGCATGTTCTACTTCATCACGACTTGGAATTTTCTACTTATTCCTTGCTACTTGATCGGAACTGCTGTGCTGAATGTACTGCAAGCGGATTCCTTTAAACGAGTTAGCGATCGCATTATTGCAGCAGTGTGGTTGGGCATCGTTGTGCTGTCCATTGCACTGCTAGCAACCTCCCTAGTATTTCCCCTCAATTCCTGGGTAGGCTGGTGTACCGCTGTTAGTCTGAGTTTATTGTCTCTGACATCACAACCTACCCGCGATGAAATTGCTAATCTATGTTTCATGCTGTTTCCCAACCTAGCCTTGGGATTGTTGACCTTAGAATTTGGTGTCGCAGCATTCACCAGCCGACAAGTAACTTGGCTTGACACAGGTCTCTATCACTATGGAGCCATCCGATGGTTGTCCGAGTATGGAGCAGTGCCAGGTATCGCCCTGCTCCTTCAGCAGCTTGGTTTTACCTCATCGTGGTTTGCGCTCGCTGCTCCGTTTAACCCTCCAATTTTCGATGCTCAAGTTAGTGCGATAACCAATGGCTTTGCCTTTCTTCTCGCAATAGTACACTTTCTGATTGCTTTAGCTCAACTATTCACCAATAAAGCACAGCTCAGTGACTGGTTTATCGTCATCTGCTCATTGATTGTACTCCCTCTCCTAGCTCTATCGAGTTTGATGTCAGATATCCTGGTATCTCCATCGCCAGATATCCCAGTAATTTTCCTCACCGTAATCATCGCTTGGGCAATTTTAATCATTGCTCACCATCGCTCATCATCTCTAAATCAGGATGAAAATTCTAGTTTTAAAAATAAATTTAATAATAAATTTTACGATGAATTTATCCCACTGATTTTAGCAGCTGGAGCTGTAACCATAAAGCTTACTTCTCTACCCCTATTATTCATATCAGTTATTTTTTATACTGTTTTCAGTAGGTTTTGTGTGAAACGACTAGTGATAGGTGGTGTCATCACGAGTTTACTCTTATCACCCATGTGCGCTGTCAATATCATCACCTCTGGTTGCCCACTTTTTCCATCATCCTTCTTCTGTCTGGATTTACCCTGGTCTTGGACAACGGAAGACGCTGAAGCAGTTGCTGAAAACACTCGCGGCTGGGGAACCTGGTTTGGCTCACCTCCCCCAAATTCAAATCCCTGGCTTTGGTTATTTTGGCAGTGGTTCAGTTCTAGTACTCTAAATCAAATTGCGACTGGAATAATTTTAATTTCAATTTTATTAGCCATCTATATTCTCCGCACATCAATCATTCATCGCCTCTGGGGTTTGATTTGGGTATTAGCTTTAGCTATTTCGGGAACTTTATTTATGATGCTTTATGCTCCTGTGATCAGATTTGGACTAGGATATCTAATTCTTCTACCTGGTTTATATATTACTATAGTTTGTAATCAAAAAATCGGAAATTTAAATTTACTGATTACCAAAAAACTACCGGTATCAAAGTTATGGATAATTCCTCCGATATTTAGGATAACTAGTTATTTAGCTTTATCTCTTATTACCTTAGTTATTGTTTTGAATCAAAAAACGTCCTATCGACTGATTATCCCTCCCCAGATGATGACGTCAGATTTAGTAAAAAAACAAGTCAATGGTATTAATTATTTTTCTCCACAAGATATCTCTCCAGAAGAGCATGAGCTATGCTGGTCTGCTAAACTCCCTTGTGCATTTGAACTAGAAGATAATATTCAACTTCGCGATCCAAACCGTGGTATTAGAGGTGGTTTTATAAAAGGGAACAGGGAGTAGGGAGTCGGGAGTCGGGAGTCGGGAGTCGGGAATATGGCATCAAAACTTCTCACAATTCCTACACGGATTTCTATAAATCCTTATTATCAACAACACCAATATCCTCATTCCAAAGTTTAGAGTTGTTCAGAATAAAGTCTTGCATTAATTTATAACAACTATCGTCGTTTAAAACCCTGAGGGGGTGACATGAGCCCTGAAAAGCTTACTAGATAAGGCTTTGATGCCCGTTTTCTTAGCAAAGATAAATTGGCAAATTGACCTTCCTTTGATGTTCTTGAAGCTCAAACCCTTATAACTACGTCCAAGGTCAGGCCAAAATACCATGTATTTTTTTGTAACATATCGGCTGAACGCACTACCCAGTAAGGATTTTAGCTTGCATGTCACCCCCTCAGTTTAAAACCTCAACAATCACACCTCTAGAACGGAGTAATTCTTCTTTACCTAAAAAAGTTTTGTTTTCTCCAATCACAACATGAGGGATCTTGTACAACAAAATAGCGCCAGTACACATACTACATGGGGACAAAGTAGTGTACAAAACTACATCTTGATAAAAAGAAGCAGGTTGAGAGCCAATATCCTCAAGAGCATCCATCTCGGCATGAAGGATTGCACTACCTTTTTGGACTCTCCTATTGTGCCCACGCCCTACAATTTCACCACCCTTAACAACAACTGAACCGATAGGTATTCCTCCCTCTTGGAAACCCATCTGAGCTTCTTTAAATGCTGCTAGCATAAACTGATTCAAAATTGCACCTCATCACTCTGAGCTACTGCATCTTTTCTAAATCTATCAAGATTAAATTCTCCCTTTCCCTTAGCGTGGCCATAGGCCTGCATAGATTTATTTCAAGCTGACTGCTGACTGCTGACTGCTGACCTATTTCCTAGAGGAACAATGGTAAAAAATTCTTTCTAACTCATTACTATTAAAACTATAACTATAACACCTATAAGTATAATAAACCCTTATACATTAATTAAGTATTACTTATATAAAGTTTGATGACAAGTAAAAAAAAATTGGCATTTTATGATATAAGCGGTGGAAATCATTGAACTATGTCAAGTTTTATGTCAATAAGCTGACGGTTTTCCGTAACTCAGCATTATTCCAATGCTTACCTGTTGTCTTGATGCAAAGCGCGAGTGGGGGTTTCCCCCCAAGACCGTAATGGTGCGCTTACAGTCGTCGAATTAAATTCGCCACGGGTCGCACCTCTGCATCGCTTATTCAAAAACACCGATTGCGCTACGGGCACGCTGCGCGAACAGTAGGGTGACCGTAGGCCTTTAGCTGATCGCTGATAGCTGATAAGCAGGTACACAAAAATAATTACACATTTTCCAAACCTAAAAGCCTTACAATGTCAGGGTTACAGAAATTGGGATTAGGTAATTAATGATGTATAGGTGCTTAGAAGAAACATTAGTCAAAATTTGGTCTGAAGTCCTAAAAATTGAACCGATTGGCATTGAGAATAATTTCTTTGAATTAGGAGGACACTCCCTTCATGCCAGCCAAGTTTTGGCTCGTATTTCCGAAAGACTAGGCATTGAAATCCAATTGTTGCAGATTTTTGAAGCACCAACAATTAGTCTACTTTCAAATTACCTAGAATCCGTAAATACTAGCACTTGTAGCACTGGTGACTATCCATTAGTCCCCACTCCCACGGCAAGAGAGGCAGACATTCCTCTATCCTTAACCCAACAGAGTCTCTGGTTTCTGGGTCAACTGGAAGAGAATCCTGCTGTCTATAACTTGGTCAGAGCGTTTGTGATTACCGGGCCATTAGACAGAACGAGTTTAGAAAATGCGATCGCAACCCTGATAGACCGCCACGAAATCCTACGAACCACCTTTGAACCTCGTGAGGGCATGCCTTTCGGTGTGATTGCCCCACACATTCGGTTACCCCTGTCTATGGTAGACTTGCCCACTGAGGGGTTCGATGTGATTGAGGAAGTGATTCTCCAACAACAAAATCGCCCCTTCGATGTAACTGTTGGCCCTCTGGTGCGATTTACGCTAATTTCCAATTCACAGGAAAAGCAAATTTTACTACTGACCATGCACCACATCATTAGTGATGACTGGTCAATACAAGTTTTGCTCAGAGAACTCTCATCCCTTTACAGGGCTGGCTTAACCCAGACACCGCCATCCTTACCGGCTCTGCCCATTCAGTATGTTGATTATGCGACTTGGCAACGCCGCCGATTCACCGGGGAGTTTAGAGATAGCCAAATTAAATACTGGCAACAGCAATTAGCAGATGCTCCCTGTGTGCTTAACCTCCCCCTGGATCGTCCCCGCACAACTCAACCCTTCAAATCTGGCCGGGTTCCATTTCTCCTCAATCGGGACCTCACTGAGAAACTCCATGTCTTAAGCCAGGGTAAGGGCACAACCCTATTCATTACCATTTTTGCTGCCTTTTTCGCTTTTCTATCTCGCTATTGCCATCAAGACGATATTGTGGTGGGGACTCCCATCGCCAACCGCACCCCAGCCATAACAGAGGCGTTAATTGGCTTCTTCGTTAATACCTTAGTCTTGCGCACTCGACCGAACCAACAGCATACCTTCAAAGAGTTCCTTTCCCAGGTTCGTCAAGTGGCCTTAGATGCTTATGCCCATGCCGATATCCCCTTCGACCTGCTGGTAGAGCAACTGAAACCGGCACGGCTGCCAGGGGTTAGTCCCCTGTTTCAGGTGATGTTTACCTTGCAAAATGTCCCGAAAGAAACCCTAGAGTTGTCGGGGCTGAATGTGAGTGCTAAGTCCTTAGATAAACCCACCGCCGGGGCTACTTTTGACCTAACTTTATCCCTCAACCAAACCGATACAGAACTGATTGGCGCTTTTGAATACAATGCCAATCTGTTTGATCAGGCAACTATTGAGCGGATGGCAAAAAATTTCCAAATTTTTGTAGAGGGGATAACTGGTGACCCAGAACAAACCATTGCTAAATTGCCGATTTTGAGTGCTGGTGAACAACAGCAATTATTAGTGGAGTGGAATCAGACCCAAACCGATTATCCTCGCCATGCCTGTGTTCACCAGTTATTTGAAGCTATTGTCCAAAAGACACCAGATGCAGTAGCATTACGTTTTGCAGAACTTGCTCTGACCTATCACCAGTTGAATCAAAAGGCTAACCAACTGGCCCATTACTTGCTTTGCTTGGGTGTTAGCCGAGATGTTCCGGTGGGAATTTGTCTAGAGCGCTCGTTCTCCATGGTGATCGCGCTGCTAGCAATTCTCAAAGCTGGGGGAGCTTATGTGCCCCTAGACCCTGGCTATCCCCAGAAACGGCTGGCCTACATGATGAAAACTGCTCAAGTTTCCATTCTTCTCACCCAAGAGTGTTTAATATCCCAGGTGCAGCTAATGGCAGAGCATACCCTTTGTGTAGATACGGATTGGCCAACCATTGCCCAACATCCACCCACCAACCTCAATGGCCAGACTACACCAGATCACCTGGCTTATATTATCTATACTTCTGGCTCCACTGGGCAACCGAAAGGGGTGGCCATGCCCCACCAAGCTTTAGTGAATCTGATTGCTTGGCAACAACAGCAGACAAAAGCATCTAACACTGGTCGCACCCTCCAATTTGCCCCGATTAGCTTTGATGTTTCCTTCCAGGAAATCTTCTCGACCTTGTGTGCTGGAGGAACCTTAGTTTTAATCTCAGAGGACATACGCACTGACCCCATGGCACTGTTGTCCACACTCAACCAGGAAAACATTGCTCGTTTATTCTTACCCTTTGTTGGGTTACAACAGTTAGCAATAGTGGCAGAAAAAGCACCATCATTGCCCACCCACTTGCAAGACATCATTACTGCAGGAGAACAGTTACAAATCTCTGGAGCCATTCGCAATTTGATGGAGCGTTTGCCCGGATGTACCCTCCATAACCAGTATGGGCCTTCTGAGAGTCATGTGGTGACAGCCTTTACCCTGCCAGAAGACGTTGCTCAATGGCCAACCCTGCCCCCGATTGGAAAACCCATCTCTAATTGTCACATCCATTTGCTCAACGAAGCTTTCCAGCCAGTTCCAATTGGGGTTGCCGGTGAGCTATACATTGGCGGGGTGGGGCTTGCTCGGGGTTATGTAAATCGCCCTGAGCTAACGGCAGAGCGATTTATTCACCATCCAGATAATCCATGGGCTCGACTCTACAAAACTGGGGACTTAGCTCGGTATTTACCCGATGGCAATATTGAATTCCTCGGTCGCATTGACCATCAAGTCAAAATCCGAGGCTTTCGGATTGAGCTCGGGGAAATTGAATCTTTACTCAGTGGCTACCAGCAGGTGCCCGAATGCGTGGTCATCCCCCGGGAAGATACCCCAGGAAACAAGCGCTTGGTAGCCTATGTAGTTGGGGATGATGATCTTGACATCAGCGCCCTGAAAGAGTATATCAGACAACAGTTACCAGACTACATGGTTCCCAGTGTAGTGGTGCCCCTGACGTCATTACCCCTGTCTCCCAGTGGTAAGATAGACCGGAAAGCGTTACCTGCCCCTGATGCTGCCTTCAGCCACAGCAGTGACTTCGTTGCACCGAAGACAGACAGTCAAATTCGGATCGCTAGTCTTTTTGCCGAAATTCTCTCCCTGCACCCTCAGAGCATTAGCCTTGAGGATAGTTTCTTTGAGTTAGGTGGTCATTCTCTATTGGCTACTCAACTGATGTTTCGCATTCGTGAAGCCTTCGAAATTAATTTATCTCTAAGGGCATTGTTTGATTATCCCTCTGTTTCTGATTTGGCTAGTGCAATCGACCAAGCTTTAGTAACTGGAAACTATCAATCCCAGACTTGGGATTTAGACGCAGAAGCTGCTTTAGATCCAGATATTCAGCCATCAACTGCGATCGCGCCAATCGTCAGTCCAATGGAACGAATTTTCCTAACCGGTGCAACGGGTTTCTTGGGAACTTACTTACTTTCTGAACTCTTGACCACAACTACTGCTACTGTCTATTGCTTGGTTCGCGCCGAGCATATAGATGGTGGCAAAGAAAGACTATTGAACAAGTTAGAAGCAACTGGATTATGGCGTGAGAATTTTACATCTCGAATTATTCCCATCATCGGAGATTTAGGAACCAGTCGTTTTGGACTCTCAGCAACTGAGTATAATAATTTATGCCAAGCAATTGATGTTGTTTATCACGCTGGAGCCTATGTTAATCATGTGTGGTCTTACCCTCTTTTAAAAGATGCGAATGTTTTGGGAACCCAAGAAGTGTTGAGACTGGCTAGTCTAGGGAAGCTCAAACCTGTTCATTACGTTTCTACCATAAGCGTGTTATCAACATCCCAAACTGACCAACCCATGCTCGAGTCAGCCACTGCCAATCATGATGATTTACCAAAAGTAGGCTATGTTCAGACCAAGTGGGTAGCAGAGCAGTTAGTTTGGCAAGCTGCCAAGCGCGGTTTGCCCATAACTATCTATCGACCTTCGAGAATTAGTGGTCACAGTCAAACCGGTGTCTCTAGTTTCGATGACTTACTCTCACGACGGGTGAAAGGATGTATTCAACTCAAAAGTTTTCCTAGCTGGAGTGGTTTAGCAGAAAACCTTGTCCCAGTAGATTATGTTAGCCGAGCGATTGTTTGTCTCTCACAACAAAACCGTTTATTTGGGAAAGCATTCCATTTAATTAATCCAAAATCGGTGTCTCTGAGGGAGATTTTTGACTGGGTGCGATTCCTGGGCTATAGCTTGGAAGAAATTGACTATACTGATTGGCGTTCCAAGTTGATAGAGGATATTGAAAATCCTCTCTACCCTTACTTACCCAACTTCCCGGAATCACCGTCGAACATAACAAACTTAATTGAGTACGATTGTCGCAATGTGGTTGATGGTTTAAGGGGAAGTGGGATCAAGTTACCGGAGGTTAATCAGGATTTATTTAAAACTTACCTCTCCTTCTTCAGAGAAAGTGGTTTTTTGGAGGATTGAAGCTTTTTACTGTTTGACCCGGTGGGTGGAACGGGCATCAGGCGTGTAACGGGCATCTTGCCCGTTACAATTTCCGGGCAGCAACCTAACCCTGGCGGTGCGTTACGGGCAGCAACCTAACAATTAATAATTGGTAAGCATTGAGCTATCAGCTTAAGCGCTACGCGCACGCTACTTGAGGTGCCGTCAGCCGTCAGCTATCAGCATATGCTTAGTATAACGTTTCTCGTAGCTATGAGGTACACATTATTTTTCCCCTCTTCCCTGCTACCTGCTCCCTGCTCCCTGCTCCCTGCTCCCTGCTCCCTGCTCCCTGCTCCCTAAAAACTTAGGTGCGCTTTCCGTAGGCGAATTAAATTCGCCACGGGTCGCACCTCAGAAATTTGTACCTCACAAGTCGTAGAATTGCTATATCACTCCACCCCCTCCAATAATAGAGCCACTTGTTCAGGTGCAGGAAGTTGATTCTGCAATTGTTGTGGTAAGGTTGAAACTATTCGATAAGTAGCAACACCAATCGGTTTGTTTGACTCTTTCAACGCATATTCTACAATGGTCTTATCTTTAGACTTGCAAAGAATTATTCCTATGGCAGAATTCTCCTCTTCTAGCCTCACTTTGTCATCTAACGCTGCCAAATAAAACTGCATCTTGCCTATATATTCTGGCAAAAACTCCCCGATTTTTAAATCGATGGCTACCAAACATTTGAGACTGCGATGAAATAACAGCAAATCAATAAAATACTCTTTGTTGCTAATTTCTAAGCGATACTGACTGCCAATGAAAGCAAACATCCCTCCCATTTCTAGTAAAAATGGTTCGACTTTAGCTATAATTGCTTGCTCTAACTGACGCTCACTGTACTGATCAGCTAGTTCCAAAAAATCAAAGGTGTACTCATCTTTAACGGCTAACTTAGCTTGCTTACGAATTTCCTCGGAAAATGGCTGTTAAAAATTTGTTTGATTGAGCAACGTTTTCTCGTAGGTTTGATTCTCAATTTGGTGAATCAAAACATTTTTTTTCCAGCCAAATTTCCGCGTCATCCGGATATAAAACTCTCGCTCTAAGTCATCTTTACACTTTTGCATAATAACCGAATTATGACTGCAACCAATTTCTGCAACCATTGGTTGCAGTTTTTCCTTGGCATAGCCTCGTAGGGTGTGTTAGGGACGGGCTCGCCCTAATTTTCCGCCTCGTAGCCAGTGTTGAAACAGCCCGTCCCGTAACGCACCGCCAGTGTTGGGACAGCCCTTCCGAAAACTGTAACAGGCAAGATGCCTGTTACACCCACCGGCTCAAACAGCTTTTAGGAGATGCACCAATTTCTGCCACCAATGGTGACAGTTTTTCGGTAACCATTAAGCTAATGGGCTATGTCACAGCTTCAAAGCCTGTGCCACAAGGCCAACAGCTGACCGCTGACCGCTGACCACTGACCCCTGACTACTTACTTACCCCCTCAAATCCTCCCTTGAGAATCCTCAATATCATTCCTTAGCTCCTCTAACTTCCCTTGTGCCTCTGGATCTTCCAAATTAAAAAACTTTTGATAAATTCCCTCAGCAGCCTTTAACGATTCAACCGCTTCAGCAAACTCTTCTAGGTTGTGGGCAATCTCACCAAGTTGTTCTTGAATTTCCGCCTGCTTTGGCAAATTGTTAGCCTTTGTGGCCAGTGCCAGGGCTGTGCGGTAACACTGCTGAGCCTTTAGCTTTAGCTGTCCGGCAAAATTCATCCCACACCTAATGCGCAGCATTAGGTGTGGGATGAATTTTGCACAAGATATTTATGTAATAGGGAACAATTACGATTGAAGATCGTCTATAATAAAAAAAGTAGGGAAGACAAATTAAGAGCTAACCGCCACCTACTAATTAAAAAATAGAACTTATTTATTGTTCCGGCGCGGAGGGGCATCCCGTGTCGTTAATAAAGCTTACCGTGTATCCGAAGCGATGGCTGGAGTTGGTAAGAAGCCCACACTGAACTCGTTCGCGAAGCGGTTCTGTAAGAGCAGAGTCAGTGTGGGAGTATGTCACTCCAATGCGCTTATACATGTCAGCTTGGAGCTGGTATATGGCAGCATTGTCTGTACCAGCTTTGATTCTTGTTTCTAAAACGTCAATGGCATTCTGATTGAGACAAGTGTTGAGGTAATTTGGATCTTGGCAAGTGCTGTGATAAAGATGAGCTTGCCCCTGAGCTTTGGCATCTGCATCCAGATTTTGTGTCTCAATCAGAGCTAGGTTCTTCTTTAGCTCCTGCTCCAGCTCATCCGTCAGCAGGGTAATGGTGGGAGCTGGCTCTTGATTGGGATTTTCAGGTGAAGAGACACCGGTACTAGCAGTCACAACTATAAAATAATCCCGATCCCGTCGGAGTTGGGAGCTATCAGGGTAATCAACTATGGGTTCAGATACCCGTTTTTCCCACACTGGTGTTGCCAGATACTTAATAGTAACATCATAGTGGGTGGCTTCTTTCACCCCATTCCAGCGCAGGGTCAGGGGTTGATTAGGACGTAGTGCTGTATTCCTAGGACTGATCAGGTGGGGAAGGTCTTCATTTGCGATGCCACGTCCAGGTGCTAGGTTATCTCCCGGTCGGAACAATATTCCTGAATCAGATAATATTCCTGAATCTGAGCAACCTTTGGACACCTTAAAAGGGTTTCCTACAGGAACTTGCCAACTATTGAGATCATTGCAGGAAACTGTAGCAGAGGATTGAGGGTTTCTGACCCAGATCCGGTCTGTGAGCTTGAGGATATCTCCTTGGTGAGCTCGATCATAACCAAACCACAGGGGACGTTTCACTTGAACATTCCCTGTCAGAGCTGCAATGTAGTACAGACCTTCAGCCGGAGTAGTCGCTGGAGCCGCGATCGCGATTAGAACCGTGGAAAGTAGGCAGATGGAGAATAGACGTTTCCAAATCATGGCCTTTGTTTCTGTTGTTGAGCTTTCTGAATATATTGATTAGCTAGATGTAACCAGGTGTCTTCTTCTGGAATCAAGCGATTTCCTATTCCTAAATCATTAGCTAGATCCAGCCATTGGTTTGGTTTTGAAATCAGAGGATTTTCTAGGATTAAATGGCGACAATTTTTCCATTCCTTGAGAGATTTCTTGAGAGCTTCAGGTTTTTTCTTGCGTTCAAGTACCTGAGCTAAAATACAAGAGGCAGAGGCACGATTGGGCAGATATTTGGCCACATCTGGATTCTTAGCAATATTGATAGCTTTTTCCAGGGCAATCTTAGCTTCATCATCCCGCTTTTGTTTGAATCTTACCCACCCTAAATTTTTATATAAATTATATTTATCCTCTGGATAAACTGATTGCTTGGTGGTTAATTTTAGACCTTCAACTAAAAGGTTTGCTGCTTTAGGATAGTCCTTTTCTAGAATGTAGAGTCTGGCCAAGTTGTTGTATGCCCTAGGAATGTTGGCACTTACTGCCAACTGGTACTCTTGCTTTGATTTCTTGAGCTGTAACCAGTCTTCATAAACTACGGCCAAGTTGTAATGGGCCTTAGCATTATCAGGATCAAGGGCAATCGCTCTTTGGTAGTCGGCTTCGGCACTACTAAGCTCACCGGCTCGATAGTGCTCTAAGCCACGTTGACCGTAAATAACTGAAATCTTGGGTAGGCTAGACCAAAACCCTAGCAATCCCAACACTAGAGCGAGAGTGGAGAAAAACTTGGTTTCAGCATGAAGAAACTTGGGCACCTTCAAACGAGTTAGCAATTCCTCAAAACATTTTTTCAATGCTTCTGAGAAATCGTTATCTTTTTGCTCTTCTTCGGTAAGGTCACTTTTGGCTTTCAGCAGAGTGATCAGAGTTGGTACAATGATGGCGGAAGTGCCAGCCACACCGGGACCACCAGTTAAGAAACGACTAACAATGTTGACTAGCAGAGCCAGACTGACACTCCAACCTCCAAAGGTCACACCGTTAAACACCCAGTCGTAACGATCTAGCGGATGAGGAGGACGCTGTTGATCCAAATACCACCACCAGCCGTTAGGCTTTGTTGGTAGACTGTGACGATAGCTAGAAAGTTCCAGAGCTTGGTCAATCCGTTGTTTGTGTTGTTGGAGTTGGGCATCTAGCTCATGGATGCACTCTAGAAGCTCTGCTGGTATGAAGGGTTCCTGAGTGAGGGCATTGTGGAGTGCATCTCTGGCACACAGAATCTCTAGAGCTTGTTGATTAGTCAAGGGAGAATCTGTGGCTAGGGACTGGAGGGCAGCTCGATATTGACCAAAAAAATGGGTCTCAAGCCCTGTCCTTCTAGGAGACGAAACCTTAGAATAAAGGAGCCTTTATGGTTGTTCAGCTATACGTAAAAGAGGTGGGATCCGTGGCGAATTTAATTCTTAATACGGAAAGCGCACCTTTGGTTAAAACTTGGCGAATTTTGGCTCCTTTATTCTTACGGTAACTTGAGGCCGTAGGCCACGCCAAAGGCGAACGCGAACAAATCATTAAGTTCTCTAATTTAAAAATTCATTTTCTTAGCCACTTCTTTGAACGAATTTTCAATGGCCGCGAGACTCTCAGTGGTCAATATTTTTTGGCGGTACTTAGTTACGCATACTAGGTGCATTTGCAAGGAGCTTAATACTGTGCCAATATTCCGTAAACCCATTGTCAAATCTTGTATATTACACTATAATCGGAGTACAGACCAACTAGAAAACGCCAATTGAAAGCAAGATACCAATATCGTTTTTATCCAACTGACCAACAGAAACAGGACTTAGCTAGGCTGTTTGGCTGTGTCAGAGTCGTGTGGAACGATGCTCTGGCTATTTGCAAGAAATCTAAGAAGGTTCTAAAATCTGGAGACTTACAGAAACTGGTCATAACTCAGGCTAAAAAGACCGAAGAAAGAAAATGGTTGTCTGAAGTGTCAGTCGTTCCTTTGCAGCAGTCCGTAGCTGATTTGGGAGTTGCTTTTAAGAACTTCTTTGAGTCGCACAATGGAAAACGAAAAGGACGAAAAGTTAGGTCTCCACGATTCAAAAAGCGTTCCAATAATCAATCAGCAAGATTAACTCGCAGAGGTTTCTCTATTCAAGGTGATGGAGTTTACTTAGCCAAGATTGGGGTAGTCAAACCGATCTGGTCTAGGGAATTGCCATCTGATCCAAGCTCTGTGACCATTATCTTAGATTGTGCTAACAATTATTTCTTGAGCTTTGTAGTAGATATTCAGCCTGTTCAAGTTGATGCCAAGAACCAAAGCATTGGGATTGATCTAGGTATCAAGACTTTCGCGGTAATGAGTGATGGGGGTCATGTCAAGAGTCCTGACTATTCAAAACTAGATCGAAAATTACGCAAACAAACACGAAAGTTTGCTAGACAAGCCAAGGGGTCTAACCGGAGGGAGCAAACTCGCATTAAGATCGCAAGACTAAATAATAAAATCGCCAACAAAAGGAAAGACTTCCTGCATAAGTTCTCAACTAGGATAGTCAGCGAGAACCAAGTAATTGTCCTAGAAGACCTTAACGTATCAGGAATGGTCAAAAATCGCAAACTAGCGCGAGCTATTAGCCAGCAAGGTTGGTCAGAATTTAGGAGTCTAGCTCAAGCAAAATCAGATAAATATGGCAGGGATTTTCGGGTTATAAGCCGTTGGGAACCCACTAGTCAAATCTGCTCAGATTGTGGGTTCAAGTGGGGGAAACTCGATTTGTCCGTACGCTCAATACTCTGTGTTAATTGTGGAACCGAGCAGGACAGAGACATAAACGCTGCTAGAAACATAGAAAAAGTCGGCATGGGGCATCGGCATGACTCTAAATGGGCAAGGAGGGGCGATAAGACTGTTGAGACCGTAGGTCACGCGGGGCGCGTTCGGCAGCACACCCCGATGATCTGTCAAGAATCACCGTTCTTCTAGGACGGTGAGTATGTCAACATATCTGCCCTGGCTTTTGTAGAGTAATGCCAGATTATTGAGGCTGGTTGCCACATGGGGATGGTCTTCACCAAGGAGTTTTTTCCTCAGTGCTAAGGCTTGTTGATAGAGGGGTTTGGCTTCAGCATATTTGCCCTGGCTTTTGTAGAGTAATGCCAGATTATTGAGGCTGTCTGCTACATCAGGGTGTTCCTCTCCCAAGATTTTTTGCCTAATCTCTAATGCTCTCTCAGCTAGGGGAATCGCTTCTGAGTACTTTCGTTGTTGATAAAGCTTAATGGCTTGCTGATTGAGTTGAGAGGCTTCTGCTAGGGATAACTCTTCAGCCCTTTCACTCCCTGGTGAACTGGGTTGTTGAGCAATGATACTTTGCCCCCAGCTAGACCTAGGGAAAGCCACTCCCATTGCCATCACACCGACAACGGTAGCTAAAATAGCTGCTCCCTTAACAGATAGGTTTTGATTCATTTCCTGAACACCGTATGAGATACGCAACAAACCTCACGATAGGAAGTGGGGGTGATACAGTAGTGTGCCACTCACTATTATTCTTCCACTGAAATTATAGCTATTGGGATTTATAGCAACCGAAGTATAGTTTAGTGTGTAGGGTGGGCAGTGCTTGAGACAGATCAGATCAGCTGGGCTTTGGGCTTAGCTAGGCACTGCTCACCGACGATTAATCCCAATGGTGCCAGATGTGAGTAAAAACATTTCCAGGCTCACGAATTGTCTTAGAAAACTATATTCAATCAAGGTTTTATCCTAATAACTTCCCCTTTAAATATTTATATAAAATTCCTTGATCGTTACCGGAGCGATAATGTTATCAAGCTTATTGACTTTGAATAATTTCTGTGATGGGAATAGTTTATAGCAATTCTACGACTTGTGAGGTACAAATATCTGGGTTTTAGGGAGCAGGGAGCAGGGAGCAGGGAGTAGATAAGACAGAAGAGGTAAGACAGAAGAGGTAAGAGCCAATAGTCAAAGAATTATGTGTACCTCATGAGTCCTATAAACGCTATAATTATCAGCATAATCTAAGAATTTAATCGCACTCTTGCGGAATTTAATAGTCATTTTTAATCCAATCTGTGAGATCAGTCACGTCTTCAGTCTCATAGTCTTGAGGTAAGCCAAAGCTGGTGTCAAGCTCTTGTTGCTCTTGATCACTAACGTAAGGCATTAACATCTGACAGAGTAAGAGTCTTTCTTCTCTCAAAACTTCTCGGATGCTTTCTTTGATAAGTGTTTTTAAGTCTTGAGTTTCCATCGCTTTTGAATTAAAGGTTATTTTTTTAATTATATAGCAAAGGTAACAGGGAACAGGGAACAGGGAGCAGGGAGCAGGGAGCAGGGAGCAGGGAGCAGGGAGCAGGGAACAGGGAACAAACATTCTATCAATTGATTTAGGATTGCTATAGCATTTTTTATACTAGGAAGTCGGGAGTTGGGAGTTGGGAGTCGGGAGTAAAGTAAAAAAAAATAGCCGTAGAAATACTATCCACGACTATTTCAATTTTTTATGTCACAAAATTAGCAAACTTAACCTGATCAGTTCCTATCTGATTCGACCAAAACCTTGGCCGGGGGAGAAAACCCCCCCAGAAATTTAGCGATGCAGCGCGGTCTTGGGGAGCCAGTGCGGTCTTGGGGGTCTCCCCCATGAGCAACTGGCGTGGTTTCCCCCATGAGCGACTGCATCAAGACAAGGTGTTATGGCAACAACCAATACTTGGTGATTGTAGTGATAACTTCCCCTGGAACATCCGTCGGTTCCAGAGGGGTCCATTCCGCTATTTCTGCATAGCCTAATGCGTAAAGCATCTGCATGCTATAAATTACTGCTTCACGAGAACCTTTCAGAGTTTGATGAGCAGGTTGTTTCTTGAAGTTTTGCTTGAATTGTTGTGACATCATAAAAAACTTAATTTCGGTTTATATTGATTATTGTAATGATTATAGTTTTAGTTGTCAAGGGTTTAAAAAAAGTTTTTTTGGAATTTTTATGGTTAATAAAAAAATAGCGTTCGCTTTTAGCGGAAGCTTCGCTTCATCGCGTAGCGTTAGCTTTGCGGCTCTTCCATCTGTTCAAGGACAACTAATTAAAATGTTGATTGGGGGAGGAATTGTCATTATAGTTGGTAATTTATCAGCTGCTTGGGGACTAGATGAAGAGCTTGCTCTACCACGAGAGACGATCCGCACTGCTGTGGTAAATGGGTATTAATATCCTGCATTTTGCTTGGTGTCGGCGGCAACTAACTCTGCATAGTAGGAACATTGCTTTCCAACACCCTAGTTTGCCATCTTCTCCAACTAGGCCAAAAACTCTTCCAGAATCACCGATGTCTCCAACACAGAAGAGGAAAAGAAAAAAACTTTCTGATTTGTTGAATTTTTTAGAATTTAGAATTTAGAATTTAGAATTTAGCGTAGGGTGCGTTAGGGGCGGGCTCGCCCTAATTTTCCACTTCGTAGCCAGTATTGGGATAGCCCGCCCCGTAACGCACCACCAAGTAGAATTTAGAATTTAGAATTTAGAATTTAGAATTTAGAATTTAGAATTTAGAATTGGGAATTTAGAATTGGAATATGCCTGTCGTGTTGGGACAAAAACTATTTTCTACTTTGGTGACACAATTACCACTGGTGCTAAAAACTGGAGTTTGTGGACATCACCTCTGGCTCGGTGTAGATAATAGTCTATAGAGACACAATAAAAACCAGTGACTATTCAAACTCAACGTACTAGTGGTTTTATAGACCCCTGCCCTTATATTGCTATCGGGTCTACACTACTGGTATTTTTAGCCTTATTCCATGGTTATCGGTTCCAGAAAACACTGCTATCTACTACCGTCAGTGCCAGGGAAGAGGAACCGCTGCAACTTCAAACACTGTCCCTCAAGCGCCAGCTGATTGGTGCTCTTCGCATTGAAGCTAAAGCAAAAATTCCCCTTAACCGATGGGTTACTTATGAAATCCAGTTACTCGATGGCCAAGGTCAACCATTCGCCTCCGCCATCAAGCAAGCCTGGAATGAATCAGGAACTTGGTATGATGATGGGGAGTCTGGTACATGGCAAAAAGATGACCTGTTAGCAGGACTTGATGTTCGCGCCAAGCAGGAAGAGATGGTGACCATTGCCATTGCAGTTTTGGAGTATGGGGATACATCAGGAAAAGTACTTGATCAACCAGTGCCCTTTCAGGTAACTGTCCAAAATGGAGTGATAGATACGCGCTATCTTTGGCCAGGTTTAGTGACGACATTATGTCTTACCTTGATGATTTTATATGCAACGCCATTAACCGGGAAAAAAGCCATCTTCAAAACGATTAACGATAGCGACCCCAGCGATCGCGCTACTGTCGGTGGTGCAAATCGCCTTGTGCGGGTTAAAGTTGATGTTAAGGCAGATGAAACTTCCCCATCGAAACTAGAAGTTCGCCTTTTTCTCAAGGACTCCCATGGTGAGCAAATCTATAACCGTTCGTTTCCCTTGCCTATGACCTATCTCAAAAACAACGGCAAGATCAAGGGAGCAACAGGTAAACTACAAACAT
Source organism: Moorena sp. SIO1G6 (assembly GCF_010672795.1). NCBI lineage: Bacteria > Bacillati > Cyanobacteriota > Cyanophyceae > Coleofasciculales > Coleofasciculaceae > Moorena > Moorena sp. SIO1G6. The sequence continues at coordinate 3,662 of NZ_JAAHFZ010000070.1, read as the reverse complement.
TCTTCCTGTTGGAATCTCGCAGTTCCTATGGCTTCTATGTGGAAGTATGCCCAGATGCATCTGTCGATCGCACAACCTTGAGAGTTATTGATGGCAACCGTACCTTCACAAGCGTTGAGGTGGTAAAAATTAGCCCAACCCTTGATACGCCATGAATGCCTTAGAAACAGCTAGGGGAGTGTCAAACAGTTTTAGCTGTTTAACGCGCTTCGAGCAAGATGCTCCCACTACGCGAGCAAGATGCTGGCACTACGCGAGCAAGATGCTCGCACTACTTGTATTTTCCATCCAGGAATTGATCCCATGTTGACTAAAATTTTGACAGCGACGACAGTTGCGATCGCACTATTTACCATAATCGCAGGTTACACTCAGCGTTCAGCCCTTGTCCTGCGGGAAGAAAAACAAAATAACTACTGGCCCCGACATCGGACACATTTATCCGGTTACTATTATCTAGGTATTTGGAAATCGTCCCCCAATCGCTCAGACTATGGTAGCTTTCGCGGAGGCGGTCCGGCTAGCGGGAAATAGACGATGGAAGATGCGATATCAGATGGGAAACCGATACCTAACTCTAGCATCCCATCCCTCAAACGGGACCAGCGTTGGTTGCTCCTGATTGCTGCTGCGGTTTCCTCAATTTGTGGACTAGCGGTAGAACTGTTGCTGGGAACTCTAGCAAGTTACTTGGTAGGGAATCAAGCTCTATCCTATGGTATTTCCGTTGGAGTATTTCTCGCAGCAATGGGTCTAGGGTCTTACCTGAGTCAGTTTATTGCTGTCAATCAGACCAATTCCCCATCTCTACAACACCAACTACTCTTAGTCTTTGTCAAAGTTGAACTACTCATTGCTCCCCTAACTGCCCTATTGCCTTTGGGACTATTTGCTGTATTTGTTAGCAATGGTTCCATCTGGCTGGGTTTATTCTTCGTCACTATTGTCCTCGGAGTACTAGCAGGACTGGAAGTGCCGCTACTGACCCGAATTCTGGAATTGGACAAAGGGGTGCGGGAAGCATTAGCAGGTGTTTTAGCCTTAGACTATTTGGGAGCACTACTGGGTTCCCTGGCTTTTCCCATCCTCTTATTACCCATTATCGGTTTATTTCCTACGGCTTTTGTCTTAGGGTCATTACCCGCCTTGATGGTGTTTGCTATTGGCAGACGCTTTCCCAGACTGCGGCCCTGGGGATATTTGGGTTTAACCCTAGGTATTCTCCTGTTTACCTTGGCTCCCTTAGCCATTCCGATTAGCGACAAGCTGGAAAATACTCTGTATAGTGGGCCAGTGATCACCCGCATCCAGTCTCCCTACCAACGCATTGTCCTCACACGACAAGGACAGGATGTTCGTCTGTTCCTCAATGGCGATTTGCAATTTTCCACCCTCGACGAATACCGCTACCATGAAGCTTTAGTCCATCCCGCCATGAGTGCTAGTGTTGGTAGGCGTCGGGTTCTGGTGTTGGGTGGAGGTGATGGTATGGCCTTGCGGGAAGTGCTCAAATGGCCAGAAGTCGAACGAGTCCTACTGATCGATTTAGACAGCGAGGTTGTCAAATTAGCTAGTCATCACCCTCAATTAGTCCAAGTTAACGATAACTCATTTTCCGACCCCCGTGTCGAAGTGTTGTATGCTGATGCTTTCATTAGGGCACCCGCACTCAACGAAACCTTTGATGTGATTATTGCCGACTTTCCCGACCCCGATCAAAAGATTATTGCCAAGCTTTATGCAGAAGGATTCTACCGCCGTCTCTTACCCCGATTAGCAGACAAAGGCATTTTTGTGACTCAGGCATCTAGTCCCTTTTTTGCTCCCAATGTCTTGAGTTGTATTGCCGCAACCTTGGAAAATGTGGGACTATTAGTTCATCCCTATGTTATAGATGTCCCCAGCTTTGGGCCTTGGGGTTTTGTGTTAGCATCAAGGCGATCGATTCAGCCGGACACCCTCAATTTATCGGTATCAACTCGCTTTCTGACCCCAGGCATTTTACACTCCTTGTTTGAGCTGCCAGGAGATATTAAGTTGGGTCATGTCGAGGTCAACCGCCTTGCTCATCCTGTGATTGTACGCTACCAATCTGACCCCCGTTGGGCAGCTTACTAAAAAAATTGGGTTTAAAGCCCCCTCCTTCTAGGACGGCTTTCTATTGAAAACTGTTCTGACGTTTGTCGCCAGTTAGCAAGTAGGGTGGGCAGTGCTTGAGACAGATCAGATCACCTCAGCTTTGTGCTTAGATAGGCACTGCCCACCGACGATTAATCCCAATGGTGCCAGATGTGAGTAAAAACATTTCCACGATCACGAATTGTCTGAAGAGACTATAGTCAATCAACGTTTTATCCTAATAACTTACCATTGAAATATTTAGATTAAATTCCTTTATCGTTACCGGAGCGATAATGTTATCAAGCTTATTGACTTTGAATAATTTCTGTGATCGGAATAGTTTCCTGATCTCCTTCTACTTCTATCGATTGATGCCGAATGTGCTGACGCAACACCTGATTAATCAAGGTTTGATAATTGCCTCCACCAGATAGATGTACCTGCTCACGAAACCACTCAATAACATCGTTATCTAAACAAATTGTGATCCGAGTTTTACCAGATGGCATCGGGTCAATCGCGCCACGCTTACCTTGACTAAAATCATACTCAGCTTCCATCTTCATCCCTCCAAATATTGTTTACGTTCAGTACGAGTGGCTTTGCGAGCTGAAATCAAACGGATTTGATCACCTCGCCAGGTATAGACCACAACCAAAACGGGTGCATCTCAATGCATGCTATTTGACGCGGTGGTGCGTTACGGGCAACAACCTAACACTTGCTATGGCTTGCGTCTTGGCGAGCCCGTCCCTAACACACCCTACGCCTAAATTCTAAATTCTAAATTCTAAATTCTAAATTCCCTCTTTCGATAAGTATCAAAAAAAAATAGCCGTAGAAATACTATCCACGACTATTTCAATTTTTTATGTCACAAAATTAGCAAACTTAACCTGATCAGTTCCTATCTGATTCGACCAAAACCTTGGCCGGGGGAGAAACCCCCCCAGAAATTTAAGGTGTTATGGCAACAACCAATACTTGGTGATTGTAGTGATCACTTCCCCTGGAATATCAGTCGGTTCCAGAGGGGTCCATTCCGCTATCTCTGCATAGCCTAATGCGTAAAGCATCTGCATGCTATAAATTACTGCTTCACGAGAACCTTTCAGAGTTTGATGAGCAGGTTGTTTCTTGAAGTTTTGGCTGAATTGTTGTGACATCATAAAAAATTTAATTTCGGTTAGCAGTGATTATTGTAATGATTCTAATTTTAATTGTCAAGGGTTTTGAGAAGTTTTTTTTGGGAGTTTTGGGATTAATAAAAAATAAGCGATCGCTTTTAGCGGAAGCGAAGCTTCATCGCGTAGCGTATCTTTCAGATAATCGCTTTTATAAGATTAGCGATCGCTTATTTTTAAAACTAGTATTTTGTGATAGCGTTTATTGCCTTAAAGTCCCCCTTTTTAAGCTATGCTTTATAAACATCTTTCTTAACATAAAACTTGACAAAAAGAGTCAAGTGTGTGTTCTTGCTAGAATCGCCTCTGGCATCTATTATCACAAATATGGAACAATGGATATTGAAAGAGCTAGGA